>JACMMM010000549.1 GCA_014379065.1 Saprospiraceae bacterium | reverse complement strand
TTTTTGCGCCACTTAGAGCCAATCAGACCGGGTAGAAAATACCCAAGAGCCAAAACTGTCCGACGATTAAAAGGAAAATATCAAACCTTCAAAAACTACCGCAGAGCCGCATGATTCCCTTAAGTCAATGACATTGCCCTTTAGGGGTTTCCCCACCGCCCGGGAACTTCACACCCTCTTTTAAGGTTTTGTGCAATCGTTTGAAAAGCGAAAGTAATTGACTCGAACATTTTTCTGCGCAATCTATTTGCGTAGTATTTTAAAACGGAAACTTTTTGAATAAAAATTCAAATTCAAACGCTTAATATCCAATGGTTTAAAGCAAATTTTAAGACTATTTTTCCAATAAAAAATACCTACGCAAATACATTGCGCAGTATGTCTGTCACCTTTGTAACATGAAAGAAATGAAAGCAAAACACCACAAGAAACACTTAAAAGAAAAAGTCATGTTCAAAGGAAAAGACCTGCTGTTCTTGGGATTTACCGAAGGAAAAATCCTCGGAATTGCCCTTGAAATCGCCAACACCAGCTTCGCAGAAGCCAACAAACAAAAAACTTTGACGACCCTCAACCGGGTGCGCAAAAACCCGGAAGCATATCTCGAGGATGGCATACTGGCGCCATTGGCCACCGCCATCATAGAAGCCAAACAAGAAGAAGCCGCCAAAGCGACCATCGAATTGAAGGAAGAACCTGATGCTTACACCATATTCGGAAAAGACCAGATCGAAGAAGGGGCGTTGAACCAAATGAATATCGCAATGCGACTGCCTGTGACCGTGGCAGGAGCCCTGATGCCCGATGCGCACCAAGGCTACGGACTGCCCATCGGCGGGGTACTGGCGACCAAAAACGCGATCATTCCTTACGGTGTGGGCGTGGATATCGGTTGCCGCATGGCTTTGTCGGTGTTCGATATCCCGGAGGCGCATTTCTTTGAAAACCGCGCTTTTTACAAGCGCGAACTGATTGCCTACACGGCATTCGGCGCAGGCAATGGCTTCAAAGGGAAGGATCGGGCTTATCATAACGTGCTGGACCGCAAGGAATTTGAGATGAATGGTTTGCTGCGCGGACTGCACGACAAGGCGTTCACGCAATTGGGTTCTTCCGGCGGCGGCAATCACTTTGTAGAATGGGGAATCATTGATTTTGCCGAAAAAGATGCGGCGCTGGGCATCGAAAAAGGCCGTTATCTCGCTTTGCTGACGCATTCGGGTTCACGCGGATTGGGTGCAACCTTGGCCGGACATTACACCCGCATTGCCAAAGAGCAGTGCAAATTGCCAGCCTACGCCGCCAACCTGGCGTATCTGGATATGAACAGCGAGGCCGGGCAAGAATACTGGTTGGCCATGAACTTGGCGGGTGATTACGCTTCGGCGTGTCACGAAGTCATCCACCGAAAATTGACCAAAGCCATTGGGGCGACCGTGCTGGCAAAAGTGGAGAACCACCACAACTTCGCCTGGAAAGAAATGCTGAACGGCGAAGAAGTGATTGTACACCGCAAGGGAGCGACCCCGGCAGGTAAAGGCGTGATGGGCATTATCCCAGGCTCGATGACCGCCCCCGGATTCCTGGTGCGCGGAAAAGGAGAAGTCTCGGCCATCAATTCGGCATCCCACGGCGCAGGCCGTCAAATGAGCCGCACGCAGGCCATTAAAAACGTGAGCAAGGAAGATTTGAAAGCCATTTTACATGATGTAGGCGTGTCGCTGATTGGAGGGGGACTGGATGAGGCGCCGATGGCCTACAAGGACATCCATCAGGTAATGGCCTCGCAAACGGAATTGGTAGATGTGGTCGCCAAGTTTTCACCAAAAATGGTGCGCATGGCCGACGACGGAAGCCGCGAAGACTGAACATAAGGGATTTACGATTTTGGAATTACGATTTACGATTTTTTCGATCCGAAGAAAGGACGAATCATGCCTTTTTCGGATCGAAAAAATCGTAAATCCAAATTCGTAAATCGTAAATCTAAACTGGCGGATTAAAACTCCGCTATTCTATAAGAAAAGGCAAGGCCCTTGTATCCGTAGTCTGGTGTTTCTGAATGGCACCGATGTATTGGTCGCATACGTACCAATATCCAGATCTGGGAGCATTGTCTTGTTTCGTGCAGGTCCTGGGTTCGATTCCCAGCTTCTTCGGAAGTAGCTCAGATTGGTTTAGAGCGGCACGATGGTTACGCAGGTTCGAATCCTGCTCCGACTCAAACTCGGGTAGCATAGTTTGGTCATGCACTGGATTGTTAATCCATTACACCTCAAAGACGGGCACTTTTCAAAGCCCAACCGAACATCGCGGGCCGCTTCGGCGTAGAGCATGGCGAGAAAATCGCCAACATGCTCTTAAAGCACTTTGCCGGGAACTTAGCAGGTTTTCGCCGCTGCCCGCACAGCACTGATTGGATGGGCCATTGGGCACACGCTGCCGCATAGAGGAGACTCTATGCCACCAGCCCCCCTTTTGCCCGGAAGGTTGGTGTCCTGCAGGCCGTCTCGGATACTTCCGTTTTTGGCAAATGAAGCGGTTTCGCGATGTTTTTTTGACTATTGACTATTGACTTTGACTATTGACTTTTGACTTTTGACTTTTGACTATTTTACCCGCCGTAGCTTTCCTGCCCGCCAAGTCTCGGCAGGCGGGAGCGAAGGAGGGTGACTACTGACTAATCACCACATTATGAAACACATAAAAATCGCCCCAAACCAAGTGGGCTTGGTTTTCAAAGACGAACAATTGGCTCAGGTTCTGAGCACGGGTAAACATTGGATCGGTTTCGGCACATCCGTGGATGTGTACGACATGTCGGCGCCGTTTTTACCTTCCCTGGAACTCAACGTTTTGTTGCAAAACACTGAGCTGGCAAGCTTGCTGAATGTAGTCGAGATCGCCGACAATGAAATCGCCTTGCTGTATAAAGACGGCAACTACCGCCAATGCCTGAGTGCCGGGAAGTTCGCTTTCTGGAAAGGTGCGACCGTGTACACCATTGTCAAGGCCGACTTGAATGCATTGTACATTGATGAAGCCATTGATAAAAACCTGATCGAAAAGGGCCTTTTGTCTGCATACACCCGCAGCTACCGGGTTGAAGCATTCGAGCAGGGTGTTTTGTTCGTCAACGGTGCAATGGTGCGTACGCTCGACGCAGGTACTTACCATTTCTGGAAAAATAGCGATACCGTGGTCGTCGTAAAAACCGATATGCGCCAAATGACCGTGGATATTGGCGGGCAGGAGGTTTTGACCAAGGACAAAGCCCAATTGCGCATCAACTTTACGGTGCAGTACCGAGTTTCGGATTTGACCAAAGCGCTGGTGGAGAACAAGGACTTTGATAAGCAACTCTACATCCAAATGCAGATGGCCTTGCGCGAGATCGTGGGCAAACTGACTTTTGATGAATTGATGGAAAGCAAAGACCAGATCGCTGCACAAGTCATGGCTTCTGCGGTAGAAAAAGCACAAGCCTTGGGGGTCGAATTGGCCGGATTCGGAGTCAAAGACATCATTTTGCCGGGCGACGTGAAGGAGATCATGAACCAGGTCTTGATCGCCGAAAAACGCGCTCAGGCCAACGTGATTATGCGTCGGGAAGAAACCGCTTCTACCCGCAGCTTGATGAACACGGCCAAACTGATGGAGGAAAACGCCATGTTGTTCAAACTCAAAGAGATGGAATACGTGGAGAAGATCGCCGAAAAAATCCACACCATAACCCTTTCGGGAGGTGGGCAGGTGGTGGATCAGTTGAAGCAGCTGTTTGTGAAATAGTTTCTGCTACTAGTGTAGGCGGCTATTAATAAAGAAACCGTCGTCTGAGGAATCGGGCGGCGGTTTTTATTTGTCCTTCACGGCATCGGCAATTTCTTGTATTTTTTCAGCCGAAAGCCCGGTTATCTGAGCAATAACCTCGAAGGGTAGTCCAGCGCTTAGGGCATTTTCAACCACTTCCCGGATTGCGCTTGATATTGCGCTTGATATTTCAAGGTTCACCGTCTCAACAAAACTCGCATCGCTCCTTTGAGCCTCCATGTATCTGTCATATTCCTTGCGGTCAGCAGGATCTAATTTCAAAATGTCAAGCTTCTGGCTCGCTGACTTCAAGCCTTTTGCGGTGAATTCATCTTTGATTTCTGCCGTTTTTAGGAAATATATCCATTCATCCAGCGTATCCTTGGCGACTTCGTTGAACCGATTTGTTTTTATCACATAATACTCTGGGTACAACGCTGATACCGATGTTTTTTTGAAAAGTTCTTTCTGCTTTTCCGAAAGCTCCAGCTCGCGTTTGTTGTGAATGCCGACAAAAGTGGTTGTACCATGATAAACATAGTCATCGCCCTGACCAAGGTCAAAGTAAACTATGTTCACGGAGTACACTTTTTTGATTTGGGAATACGGCTGTCCTTCAAAGATGTGTTCCACGATCACCTTGGCAGTTCCGTAAAGCATTCGCTGGAAGTAATCCGCCTCGCGGGTGTTCTGAATTTCGACGATGATTAACTCCCCTTTCTTATTCTCCACGAGTATATCTACCCGATTGAACTTGTCGTCCTCGGTCTCTTTATTCCCTTCACTTTCAAGGATTTGCTTTATTTTAAAATCTTCAAGAAGCAACTCAGATAGGAAGCCTTCCAAGATGTCGAAGTTGGCCTTGTTCCGAAGCAGGCGCTTCATTGCCCAGTCGAAGCGAACTAACTTTTTTGCCATGTTGCACGATTTTGGACACAAAAATACTGCAAATGCCGGGAGGTTTCAGTATTTGCTGTTTCAGAAGGTTCACAATCATCATCCGACCACCTCCCGCACCGCTCTCCTATACTTATTCGTTCAGCCATTTTAAAGATTTCTCATTGAACCCTTCAAAAGAATATTGTACATTCCTAACACCTTTATAATTGCGTTGAATGTTTCTTTGTTGTTTATGTTCGGAGGCAAAATCTATTACCTTTATCCTCATTTTATTCTTTTTGGTTCCATAAACCAATTGTGGATAAATGAATGCTCTTGTATGAAAATCATCTTTTCTCATGCTAAACCCTATTATTACAATCTCCAATTCATCTTGCAAATAGATCCAAGGCATAGAACATAGATCTCCAAAAGTTTTTAATTGACTTAGTTTATCAAAGTTAGGAGTTACAATATATGGGGTTAAATAATCCGCGAAACAGTCTTCCAAATCTGAATTATACCTATACATTTCGCTTATACTCTCGCACAGTGGTGAAAAACTAGATTTATCAAGTTTTTTAAAATTATATTCACGAGGTTTAAACCAATCTATGGAACCATGCATTTTAATTAAGGGAATACTATTAGATTTAATCGCAGAATCTAGGTCATATGAAAAGGGTATTTCTAATTTTTCGAGTGTGTTCTCAAGAATGGTATCCCAATTGAAAGTAATGACTATTGATTCCTTCAGATTTTTGACAAAATTTTCATACAATTCTAACTTTCCAGAATCAATTTGTTTCTGATGCTCATATATGACTTCAGCCAACCACCGTTTTATCCAGCTTTGAAATTTACTTCCATGATCATCCCACTTTTCATTCGTGTTCTCAATAAATGCCGATGAAGCTGCTACATAAGATAAAAATTCCTCAATATCGATTTTAAGTTTATTTTGAAGAAGCCTCTTATGTGTGATTCGCATGGTTGGGTAAAAATGCTTTAACTCTTCTACCAACCATTCTGCTTGTCCCCACTCTGCCATTCTGTTTCTTTCTAAATACCATGGTTTGGTACTAGACTTTGCGTGAATATGCCCTATTAATTCATTAGTTAAAGGTAGTCCCGCAGGTCTTGAAAAGCCTGCGCCCAAAATATAAATCCTTTTGATTCCAATATGTTTGAGCAATCCTCTCATTATTTGTGTATAGGTGCTAACGGTTAGTGCATGTGGTTGAGTACCGCGCTTGCTACGTACTCCGAAACCAATGGCCAAAATCATCTCCAATGCATAGAAAGCCACCTCATATTGTTTACTGTCGGCGGCAGTTGTAAAGAAATACTTTACAACTGAATTCTCATCTAACTCCTTCTCTTCCAGTATATTGGCAATATGTTGACCTGTGTTTTGCTTGGAGGTGTCAAAAAGTTCGGCGAGTTGGTTTTGGTTCATCCATACGCTATCACCCCCTCACCAAAGAACACCGCTTTGCCCCTTTCTCGCTTACAAGAACAAAACGATACACCCCTTTCGACCATTGGGCCGAGGGCATGTCCACTTTTATTCTATCTGCACTAAGGCTGATATGCGATTGCCAAACCAAACGACCCGCCGCATCGAACACACTGCATTTTGCATCCTCACCACGCCAAGCCTCGGGGATTTCAAGGGTGAGCGGTTCTCCGTCAGAAAGCAGCGAGGGGTAGCAGCGCCAGCCATCTGTATCAGGCTCGGAGGCCGCGCTAAGGAGGGCGGTTTTGCAAGTAGCCGAAGGACTGAAGGGGGCACAGGCATGCCAGTTGTTGAATGGCCTTATACGCCAGTAATATTTTGTGTTCGCTGTAAGTGACCCGGCGGTCAGGAAGGTATCCGTTGTTACCATATCCACTTGTTTGAAAGAAAAACCGGTAAAACGCGATGCCTGCACCAGGTAATGGGTGGCGTTGGGCACAGAGCTCCAGCGGAAAAACGCACCCGTGACTGGTATGATCTCATCTTGTATAGGTTCGAGTGCAATGGGCGCTTCGTCAATCGGTTGCTGAAGCATAACTGGGGCGACCCAGTTGATTTTTTCTGTGTGCAAGGTGGCGCGCATCACAGCGATTTCGTCGGGGGTAAAACGGCTTTGGCAATGATCTAGGGCGTAGGACATAAACAAACTGCCATCAGAATAAAACTCCGCTCCTGTGGGGTCTTTAAGTTTGCCGGGACTCATGTTTTGCGCATCGCAATCCCAACGATAACTGAGGTAATCGGGTTTGGAGTCGCAGATGAGGTCGGCGGCTTGCGCGCAATTGCTGCCGTTCACCAATTCCACGAGCGCCGTATCCAAAGGCGTGGGGGGCGTATCAAGCGTGTCGTGGAAATAAGTGTAATCGTAGGTCAGCCAAGTCGGGGTGGGGGCGTTGAAATTGTAGGTCTTGCCTTCCCAACCGATAAAAGGGTGCGGCAGCGAAAGCGCGTGCCCGACCTCGTGTGACCAGGTATGGTCGTTGGGGCCGCTGCAGCTGTGCGACATGGCTACGCCGCCGTAGGGGAGGTTGTAGCCGCAGTTACCCGCCGGATCGGACACGAAGTAGGCGTTGAGCGCGTCGGGCACATTGTTGGTCAACATCATTTCGATGCCTTGCGGAATGGTGGCATGCACATACCAGTCCGTTTCGTTGAGCAGATTCCAATTGTTTTTGACATAAAAATGGATGTTTGAGGCGGCAAAATCCTCATTTAACCGGCAAAAAGAGTTGAGGAAATTTTCGGCGGAAAACCTGCCCGCGCCATTGTCTTTGGCCAACAAGTGGGGCTGCAAGGCCACCCAAAGCGTGTCTTCCGAACGGTCGGAAACGGGTGGCCGTGAACTGTACTCGTGCAGCCAATCAGATACACCGAGGGTGCCGCAGGGAGCAAGAGATTCTTTCAAGGGTTCTTGGGCAAAAATGGGAGTTGCGGTCAATATTAAAAGGAAGCTGGTGAAATTTCGAACCATCGTGAAGAGATTTTAAAATAACGAGAATGTATGAAGGGGAGAGATATATTTTTTGACAGGATTAACAGGATGTACAGGATATGTCGACTTCGCCGACAACGGTGTTCTCTAAATCCATCGCTTCTTTCTGAAATAAATCAACATGCCCACCATGGCGCTAAACATCCCCGCTAAAACCACATAGTAGCCGTAGTGCCAATGGAGTTCGGGCATATTGTCGAAGTTCATCCCGTAGATGCCCGCGATGAAAGATAACGGTATAAAAATAGTGCTGATCACCGTTAGCAGGCGCATCACATTATTCAGGCGGTTGGCGGCCTCTGCCTGAAAAAGCGCTTCAAGATTTGCGAGCATATCGCGCTGATTGTCAATGCCATCGAGGATCTGCGCCACATGATCTACCAAGTCGCGTAGGTAAAGCCGGGTGCTGTCTTCCACCAGATCGCTCTCCGTTCGGTAGAGGCGGGTAACGGCTTCACGGAGCGGAAGCAGGCGATGGCGGAATTCATTGAAGACCCGTTTCAGGGCAAACATCCGGGCTTTGGTTTCTTGGAGCGCCCCGTTGCTGTGAAGGCTGTTTTCAACTTCCAGAGCCTGTGTTTCGAGATCGTCGAGCACGGAGTAGTAACTGTCCACCACCAAATCTACCAGCGCGTACGCAAGGTAATCAGAGCCTTTTTTTCGCAATCGCCCAAAGCCGTCTTCACAGCGTTTGCGCACTGGGGCAAGGGTGTCATCAGGATCTTCCTGAAAAGAAACGAGGAAGTTTTTCCCGGCAAAAAGCGCAATTTGTTCGCTGTGAATTTCGAGGGCGGCGCTGTCTACCTTCAAATGATGCACGATAAAAAACAAGCCGTTGTCAAACTCTTCCAGTTTGGAGCGTTGCTGGGTATCGAGCACGTCCTCGAGTGCAAGCGGGTGGATTTGGTGGTCGTTGCCAATCTGCTCGATGAGTTTTGTATCGGTCAGGCCACATACATCCGTCCATAAAATGCCATGCTTCTTTTGCAACAAATAAGGCACATAGCCATGTTTTTCTTCAAAAGCCGTATCGGTATAAGCAATACTAATCACCTGAGCCGGCGAATCCATTTGGTGGCCAGTGTACACGAGCGACCCGGGCGGCAAGCCCTTTTTCATATTCTTCCGGCGGCGATGTTTTTGCGACATGGGCTTGATAGTGATTGGTTTTTTGGTGGAGAAGTGATTGGTTTTTTGGTGATTGGTGGAATGGTGATTGGGGACCGATGTTCAAAAATCTGTGCCTACCCTTGGCCGCGCCCCCTACCCCTAAAGGGGAATTTATTATTTTGTGCGCATAAATGTTTTGTTTTTAAT
>JACMMM010000548.1 GCA_014379065.1 Saprospiraceae bacterium | reverse complement strand
GGCATGGGGCTATCATTTGCTCGGCCTGTTGCTCCATGCGCTCAACGCTGCAATGGTTTTTACCTTTTTGAAGCGGCTGACGGGTCGGGATTGGGCGGCGTTTTTTGCGGCGCTTTTGTTCGCAGTCCACCCCATGCAAGTAGAAGCAGTGAGTTGGGCTGCAGCACTCAGTACTGTCTTGTTTTCAACGTTTTATCTCGGAAGTTTACTGGCTTATTTGGAATGGCGGGTATCCTCCAAAATCGTTTGGCTTGGGGTCTCGTTGGCGGCATTTTTAGCGGCTTGTTTGTCTAAATCAGCGGCGGTGACTTTGCCGCTTGTCTTGCTGGCTGTGGATTTTTATTTGGACAAGAGTGATTCAAATTTTACAACTTTTAAAAAGTTGTCAAATTTCTGGATGAGTAAAATACCATTCCTCGCAATAGCACTAATTTTTGGCCTATACACCTTCGCCACGAGAGAGATTGAAGGCCACAATATCGAGGCTTCATCGGCTGTATTTTCCTTCGCCGATCGCTTTTTCATGGCTTGCCAGACGCTGCTTTTTTACCCATTCAAACTCTTAATCCCGCTCGGTTTTTCAGTTTCATACCCGTTTGTAAAAATGAACGGTACTTGGGGCTGGGAATATTATGCCGCCCCCATCGCGCTCTTGGCGATCGGTGTTTTGATTTGGAAAAAAGGAAAGGACAATCCCAATATTTTACTTGGTTTAGCACTCTACTTGCTACCATTGAGCGTAATGCTCCCTTTCCGCACAGTTGGAAGTTTTGAATTGCGGTCTGATCGCTATATCTATCTTTCTTGCGTCGGATTGTTTTTCCTTATGGGTATATTATTGGAAAAAATAAAGCCAGAGGCCCGAAACGTAGTTTTGATTGGGGCAGCAACTTTGTTCGGATTTTTGGCTTTCCATCAAACGGCGGTGTGGGAAGATGGGGTTGCCCTGTTTGAAAACTGTACAAAAAAAACACCCGAATCTTCGCTTTGCCAATGTAATCTAGCGTACAACCAACTCATTTCCAATGACTTCCAAGGTTCTATTAAACACTACAGCGAATCATTAAAATATGACCCCAGTACCGTGGAAGCCTATAATGGTCGAGGGCAGGCGTATTTTCAGATTCGGAAATACCCGGAAGCCTTGGCCGATTTCTCAAAAGCTATCGAGGCTGGAATCGTCACTCCCAAGTTGTTTTTGAACAAAGGAAAATGTCTCGTCATCCTCAATCGTGCGACAGAGGCAGTGCCTGATTTGAACCGCAGCATCGAATTGGAGCCTAAATCGCCAGAAGCCTTTTACTTCCGTGGCGTAGCACACGAAAAAGGAGGAAATATCCCTAATGCCTTAGCCGACTACGGTCAAGCCATTCAACTCAACCCAAATTATGTGGAAGCGCTCGTGAATCGTGGCCTTTTGCGCACAAAAGCTGAGCAGTTTTCGGAAGCAGTGGCAGACTACACAGCAGCGTTAGCCATTGCAACACCACAGGTTCAACCTATGATTTTGAATAACCGCGCTTTCGCCCAGCTCAAATCCGGACAACTCTCCAAAGCATTGGAAGATGTTGATAAAGCTTTGACAATCAACCCAAATTACCCATTTGCCTACAATACCCGTGCAGCCATTTACCAGCAAATGGGGCAAGCTGCGAAGGCGCAGGCTGATTTGGCTAAAGCACAGCAGTTGCAGGGAAAATAAAGGGTTGGAGGTGATGGGGCTTATACTTTTGATGGCTCCTGAGTTTCGAAAGCCTTTTCAAGCGTCCCCAAAAACACTTCGACGGCTTGCGCGCCCGACACGGCATATTTTCGGTCGAAAACAAAAAATGGAACGCCATTCACCCTCAGTTGTCTGGCCTCCTCGATGTCTTTTCTGACATCATCGGAAAATGCCTTGCTTTCCAACATATTTTTGACCTCTGTTGGGTTCAAGCCAATTGAAGTGCCCAACTGCACGAGTATCGCAGTGTCGGCGATATTCTTTCCTTCAATAAAATGCGCCTTGAACAAAGCCTCTTCGGCTGCATCCTGCAGCCCGTAATTGTAAGCCAAATGCGAAAAGCGGTGTGCATCGAATGAATTGGCCGCAATTGCCTTCTCAAAATGATATTCAATCCCCACTTTTGCAGCCATATCTGTCACGTTTTTAGTGATTTGCTGCGCCTGTTCGGGTGACCAACCTTTTCGTTCGGACAAATTTTTCTGGTAATCAGTGCCCGTAGCAGATGCATCCGGGTCAAGTTGAAAACTCTTCCAAACGATCTCAACTTTATCTCTTAGAGGAAATTTTTCAAGTGCCTGCTCAAACTTCCTTTTACCGATGTAACAAAATGGGCACACTACATCGCTCCAAATTTCTACTTGCATCTTTTTTTGATTTTGATTGGCAATGATTCTCTTTTAGTGTGGGTCGTCCACAATCTTCACCAAACAGAACAAAAGAACAATGGTTTATCTACTGGCGGGCGGTGTTTCATCCATAAAAAAACCCTCGTTCTGTGACATTGTCAGAGCGAGGGTTTTTTACAAATCTATATTAGTTCAGCGTTGTAGCACAAAACGCAACACCTCTTTCTCGCCTTTTTCATTTTTCAACTCAAAGAAGTATACGCCTGCTGTCAAGCCCCGAGGCATTTCAACACGAAGCAAATCTTCGTCAGCGGTAAAATTCAGGGTGTGTACAAGTTGGCCCTGCGCATTGGTCACCTGAACCTGCAATTTTTGGCCCTGCCAATCTGAAAGATCGGCGTACAGCACGCCCGTAGTAGGGTTGGGGAACAGGAGCAGGGAGTTTTGATTCTCAAGCGTTTCTGCTCCTCTATCTTTCAAACTATTATGATCGTTGTTGGGTGTACCGCCGACAGGGCACTTAAACGTGTTGAGGTGCGCTTCGTATTGAACCTGCGTAGATAAACGCGACGTGAGATTGACATAGGTCACATCCGATTGTGCCGGAAGGGTGTATTCAAATATATCGGACTGGCCATTAGCGATGCTGTCAGCCATAGATTTGAAGCGAATGGAATACATCGGAGTATAGTTGGGAGTACGAACCGCATAGGTACGCCCTGAATTCGAGGTATAAAATGCGTTGTTTGCCGGTTTCAAAGTCGTGAGACCGTATGGAATTTCTATGGCCGTATAAATCAATTTATCGGAGCAACTGTTCGTAACGCGAATTCGGTAAGTGCGATTATTCCCCGGATCAGAAGTTATGCTCAAAAGTTCGTATTTCATGCAGCCATTCACTTTCACATCACAGGCAGATTCTTCTTGTACTTTAACGGCAAAATTGCAGGTTTTTTCTTGCCCACAATTGTCCGTGGCTTTGTAAGATATCTGCGTTGTCCCGATAGTGAATTGACTTCCTGAAGCCGGGCCATATATTCTGATTAATTGGAGGCCAGGGCAAATGCAATCGCTGGCAGCCAGAGGTTCAGGATATATTGCGGTCATCGTGCCCGTGCCAGAAGCTGCTACAACCGTCACATCACTAGGACATTGCATGGCGATATTTGACGGAGCAGGCGTAAGATTTTGTAGCGTATAGGTCACCACGGTGTCGCAACCGCCTGTGGTGGAGGCCAAATTTGCAATCACAGTGCCAGGTTGCGTATAGGTTTGGCCTGCAATGATTACCGATTCACCGGGACAGAAACCGCGCGTTTCAGCACGCGTGGGCTGGGGGCGTAGTTCCAAAGTGTAGGTTGCAATCGTGTCGCAGCCGCCCGTGGTAGAGGCAAGGGTCGCAATCACTGTACCGGGCTGGTTGTAGGTTTGCCCTGCAATTGTCACTGATTCTCCGGGGCAGAAACTGCGCGTGGCGGAGAGGGCGTGCTGCGAGTGAATCTCCAAGGTGTACGTCGCAATCGTGTCGCAGCCTCCGGTAGCAGAAGATAAGTTTACTGTTATTGTACCTGGCTGGTTGTAGGTTTGCCCTGCAATCGTTACTGATTCACCAGGACAGAAACCGCGCGTTTCGGCAAGGGTAGGCTGAGAGCCAAGTTGTAAAGTGTACGTTGCAACAGTATCGCAGCCGCCTGTAGTAGAAGCGAGGTTTACAACCACCGTGCCCGGCTGGTTGTAGGTTTGCCCTGCAATCGTCACTGATTCGCCGGGGCAGAAACTGCGCGTTGCGGCAAAGATGTGTTGCGGGTGAAGTTCTAAGGTAAATGTCGCAATCGTATCGCAGCCGCCTGTGGTAGAGGCGAGGTTTGCGATCACCGTACCCGGCTCGTTGTATGTCTGTCCTGCAATCGTCACCGATTCACCGGGGCAGAAACTGCGCGTTGCTGTGAGGATTGGCTGCGGGCGAAGTTGCAAATTATACGTCACGATGGTATCGCAACCTCCGTTGGTTGAGGCAACTATGGTTTGCACCGTGCCAGGTTGATTGTATATCTGACCGGCAATCATCACAGATTCACCAGGGCAAAAGCCAAGTGTTTCTGTACGGGTAGGTTGTGGTCGGTATTCCAAAGT
>JACMMM010000547.1 GCA_014379065.1 Saprospiraceae bacterium | reverse complement strand
GGGCATTCACGTTATGCACTGTGTCGAAGAAAAGTTGCTGCAAGAATCGTTTGTCGGTCGGTCGGTATGGTCTCAGAAACATAGGCTTTACACACTGTTTACGTCACCACAAAGGAAAAGTATAACGGGTTAAGCCGGGGTTAAGTAATGATTGTGTTTGTGTGAGAACGCTGCCGTGGGTTTTTTACCTACCTATCATTGCGTCGGCCATAAAGCTGAACGGTCCTTTCATGTTCCACTCCGAATCTTTTACCCGCCGTATGGCTGCCGCTTCCCCAGGGGCATTCGTAGCTGTTGCCGGGCTGTTTTCTTTTGTGGCCTATTGCTGCATTTACGCGTTCCGAAAACCGTTTACTGTCGGGACTTACGCGGATTTGGAACTCTGGGGCATCCAGTTCAAAATCGTGTTGGTTACGGCTCAGGTTGCTGGCTACGCCCTCTCAAAATTCATTGGCATACGGGTCATTTCGGGCATGACTCCACAACGACGGACTGCCTACTTATTTGGATTGGTGGGCATCGCAGGATTGTCGTTATTAGGATTTGCCGTCACCCCATTCCCTTGGAACGCTGCGTGGATGTTTGTCAATGGCATTCCGCTTGGTATGGCTTGGGGATTGATTTTCAGTTATTTGGAAGGACGAAGGGTTACGGAAGCGTTGGCAGTGATGCTCTGTGCGAACTTCATTATTTCTTCAGGTTTTGTAAAAACAATGGGCAAATGGCTGCTTGTCTCGCAAGGCGTAAGCGAACAGTGGATGCCCTTTGTAGTCGCATTGATATTTCTTCCGGCACTTTTGGTTTGCATTTGGGTACTAGAACATTTGCCGCCCCCTTCGGAGGCAGATAAAGCCCAACGGGCTCCCCGCAACCGCATGACTTCTGCAGAATGTAAGGCTTTGTTTGTGCGCTATGCACCCGGTCTGGTTTTGTTGGTCGCGACTTATCTCGTGCTGACCATCGTGCGGGATGTGCGCGACAATTTTGCGGTGGAAATTTGGGAAGAACTTGGCTTCAAGGGCCAGACTGGTATTTTGACCACTGCTGAAATTCCGGTGGCCATTTTTTCGCTGGTGGTGGTGGGTGCTATGATGTTTGTCAAGGACAATTTCCGGGCGCTTTGGTTGAATCACGGTCTCGCCATATTCGGTGCTTTCCTGTTGCTAGGGAGTACCTTTCTTTTTCAAAAAGGCTTGATTTCACCCCTGATTTGGATGATTTCGTCGGGCGTTGGCTTATTTCTGCCTTATATATTGTTTAATGGTGTATTGTTCGACCGACTTATGGCCAGTTTTCGCGAACAGGGCAATGTTGGATTTCTGATGTACATAGCAGATTCTATTGGCTACCTTGGTAGCGTAGCCGTTTTGCTTTGGCGCAACTTTGGTGTAGGGGAGATGAGCTGGTTATCCTTTTACACCAGGTTGTGCAACATTGGGGCGGGACTGATTTTGCTCTTTACGGCAGGCGCCTACTGGTACTTCTTGAAAAAGAAAGCGGGCTTTTCTCCACAGCGCACCCCTTCCATAAATCTCTATACACAACGATATGATTGACCACAAATTCGACGTAGCCGTCGTCGGTGCAGGCATCGTCGGCCTCGCAACGGCTAATGCAGCAGCCAGTAAAGGGCTGAAAACCATTGTGTTTGAGCGCAATCCCCGAGCAGCCGGCGCATCGGTACGCAACTTCGGCCTGGTGTGGCCCATTGGTCAACCGGCAGGCCCCTTGTTCGACAGGGCCATGCACAGCCGCGAAATTTGGCTCGACATTGCTTCAAAAAGTGGCGTTCAGGTGAAGCAAAACGGTTCACTTCAACTTGCTTATCACGACGACGAGTTGGATGTGTTGCACGATTTTTTGAAAAACGCAGAAGGGGCAGGGTATCAGGTCAAACTGCTCACCCCTAATGAAGTGGCCGCACATAGCCCGGCGGTAAAAACGGACGGGCTCAAAGCAGGGCTTTGGAGTGGCACGGAATGTACTGTGTCGCCACGCCATGCTATTCCACAATTGGCAGGGTATTTGGAAAAGGAACTGGGTGTGGAGTTCTGTTTTGGCTCGGCGATCACCCATGTTGACTCTGGTATCCTTTCTGATTTCTATGACATTTGGCAGGCAGAGCGCATTTTCGTATGTTCCGGGGCCGATTTTGAAACATTGTATCCGCGCATTTTCCGCGAAAGCGGCATCACGAAATGCAAGTTGCAAATGCTCCGCACGAGTGCCCAACCTAAGGATTGGGAACTTGGCCCCTCGCTTTGTGCAGGATTGACGCTGTTGCACTATTCCTCGTTTGCACATTTAAAAAGCCTGGAAACTGTCCGTGACCGCTACAATCGGGAAAATCCGGACTTTGCCCGCTATGGCGTACACGTATTGGTTTCCCAAAATCACAACGGCGAAATCATCCTCGGCGACAGCCACGAGTATGGCTGGGACGTGTCGCCATTCGACAGCGAGGAAATCAACCGCCTGATTTTGAACTATTTAGAAACATTTGCACATTTCCCAGATGCGGCCATTGCGGAGACTTGGCACGGCATTTATCCAAAATTGCCTGGCAAAACAGACTTTGTTGCAGAAGCCGAACCTGGCGTTTGGATCGTGAATGGCTTGAGCGGTGCGGGCATGACGATGAGCTTTGGACTGGCTTCTGAGTTGGTGTGAAGTCAATGAAAAAGGGGAGATCACTAACGTCTTTGCCTCCAAGATCAAGCTGGATAGCCCGGAGTTTATGAGTGCAATAATGGGGAAGTGATTGGCCTAAAACAATTTTAATGAACAGGTAATATCAAAAACATTTTATACATACATTGACAAAGGATTTTTGTTAAAAATTTCACTCATGGCATTCAATCTTATCTCTCAAACGCAAGAAGCCTTGCTGGAGGCTTTTCAGTCGGCCGTAAAGCCGTTGCTCTATCCCAGCGAAACGGACGCACCTATCGAAGTGCAAATCGTAGAATCCGACCAAGTTGGCGAAACATTTACAGGCCAAGACATCCAGGAACTGTTCTATGGTGGGGAAGATCAATTTCCCAGCGCAAATGTCGAATGGGCTGAAGCCAACCGCTTGGAAAGCAACGGCACGCAGCGGTTTTTTCGTGAACGGCCTGATATTATCACGACTTACCCCAATAATGAGTACGAGGTACGAGCAGCTTACTACCGGGAAAGTGTCCCGCAATGGCGTTTATTGCGGGATCTTTTCTTCGACAATTTGGTTCAGCAGCGCTGGTTTCGGGCGAATTTAGCAGAACCAGATAGCGCCCGCGCGGATATCTATTTAATTGGGAGGCATCTCCAAATTGAAGTGGATTCCGAGACCAATGAAATGCGTATCCAGCCCTTGAATTGGTTTTTGCTGAAAACTTATGTCATTGAGACATGAGCACAACATCACAAATAGTTTATTAAACACATAAGGTACATCAGGACACATAAGTTTGAATATTGGACTTACGTGTCCTTATGTGCCTCATGTGTTTAATAAGCCAATTGTGTTCAATTCCCACGGTTCTTTTCCCGGAGGAAATCTTCCACATTATCCAACTTTGGGGATTCCAGCAGGGATTTCCAGTCAAATTTTGCGTCAAAAGGCGTGAGCAATTTCTGCGGGTCGAGCACACGCAAATCCACCGGCATAGCCGAATAAGGCGTGAAATCAGGCTGGTCTGTAAAAAAATCGCCGAAATCTGAGGCCGCAGCGTCATACTGATTTAAGTAAGGCACTCCAAAAACATTCCAAAAAGTCTTGAAGATGCTCCCGAAACTGGTGTGCGTATGGCTGACGTGGTTCTTTTTTGCATAAGGTGAAATGACCATCAAAACACTTCGGTGCGCATCCACATGGTCTTTGCCGTCCTGCGCGTCGTCTTCAGTCACCACAATCGCCATTTCTTTCCAATATGGGGTGTGCGAAAGGAACTCCACCACTCGACCCAGAGCGAGGTCGTTGTCGGCCATATAACTCTCGCGGAAAGGATATCCTGCATTCGGGCGTTCGTCTGCACCATGATCTTGCGGCAACATCAGCGTCAGCATTTTTGGCATTTTTTCCTTGCCAGACAGCCATTTTTCTTTGAATTCTTGCATGAAAACGTCGGTGCGAAACTGGTCAGGAATAGCCATGTTGAACGTGGCATATTTTTCAGATGAACGACCGTAAAGCGGCCCGGGAATCGGGAAATTAACCAGCACCTTCTGGCCATAATATTTCATCGTGGAATCGGTGAAATTCGACCCCATTTCAGTTCCGAACCCGAAGTTGTAAAACGAGATATTATTTCGCTCCAAGTGATCCCAAAGAGAACCTGCCTCGTTGTAATCTTCCGGGAAAATTGCGCCTGCACCGCCCGTCCAGGCGTACTGCCCCTTGGCTTTACTGTTGGCCTTCCCATCGCGATGACCGCCGTATTCCGCTGCCACGTTGGTTTCCATCCACTCATTAGGGTAAGTATTGGCCAGCCAGCGGTGGCCGTCGGCTGAGTGGTCGCTGTCTACATAAAAATTGTCTGAAATGCCAAATTGCTGCGCTAAGGCGAGGTGATTGGGCATGATGGTCGCTTTTACTACGCTCTCCGTTTTGGCTTTGTTGGAGAATGAACGTTCATAGCCATAACGGGCAATTTCGGGGTCGCCTTTGCCTTTTTTCACTTGACCAAACACTTCGTCATAAGTGCGGTTCTCCTTGGAAATGAATACGATATGTTTGATAGGGCTTTTCTTTTGGCCAGGATATAACGGAATGGGGTTTGTAGTGAGGGGATGACTTGAAGTCACCCCCACACTTGCCTGAACGCAGAAATTATTATCTAAAACCTGCTGCGTCCATGTT
Source organism: Saprospiraceae bacterium (assembly GCA_014379065.1). GTDB lineage: Bacteria > Bacteroidota > Bacteroidia > Chitinophagales > Saprospiraceae > M3007. The sequence goes on along the minus strand of JACMMM010000547.1, from coordinate 9,452 downwards.
GGCAAGTCTGCATCTGTTGGTATGTCAAGCATTGTGACCGAGCCGTGCATCAAGTTGCCAACGTAACTGCCCTCGAGACCTTCTTTGAAGGTGAAACCACCGTTGGGACCACTGCCATAGCCTTTGGCGTTGGCCACGATGAGCCTTTTGCCGTCGGGCGAAACGGCCAATTTGGAAGGAAACCAACCGACTGGGAGGTGGCCGAGAACCTGCGCTTTAGCAGTGACACTTTTTGAAAAAGTGTCACTGCTCGACCTATGACTTGATGACGATAATGACGAAATGTCCACGATTGCCACGGCGTTGATGCCGGATTCTGCCACATAAAGCCGTTTTTTATCGGGAGACAAGGCCAGCCCGAACGGAATAACGCCGCGATGACGAGCCAGTTGGGGTAGGGGTTTAAGGAAAATATTCTGCACCACTTTGCCTTGCTTTGGGTCAATCACGGACACGCAGTCGTTGTTGCCATTGCTCACAAATACAAATTCATCGGTGGCGACCAGAGAATTAGGACTCGCTCCACCGACTGCGGGAATACCTTCAATCTTCTCGCCCACAAGAAAGCCTGTTTTGATTTTATGCGTCACTTTTGGCGTGCTGCCTGCTACATCAACGGCCCATACGGAGAAGGATTCTGGTGCATTCGGATCACCGAGCGCGGGTACTTCATAACGCTCTGTTTTATAGCCCTCTCGCATTTCTTTAGAGCCAAAGGCCGAGGTGGGGAAATTAGCCCCCGCGCCCTGGGTATCGTGCCCATTCAATTGCTTAATTGGGCTGTACTCGAACATGCCAACATTGGCCACGTACACCGTTTTTTCATCGGGCGAGAGCGTCAGGCCGAACGGATAGCGACCTACTGGGATGTAGTGTTTCACTTTACGGCTGCGCGTATCGGCTACGATCAACCTGAAATTGCTCTGGTCGCAGACATAGAGCGTGTTGCCATCGCGAGTTAGGGCGAGGTCGCCGAGATAACCATCTTTACCCGCCGAAGCCTCGGCGAAGGCGGGATTGTCCACCTTCGCCGAGGCTTCGGCGGATAAATCGGGTTGACCACATAGAATTGAGTCGAGTTTCGCGCCACTATGCAGATCGTATCGGAAGATTTTGTTGGATTGCCCACCTGCGACCCATACCGAACGGTTGTCGGACGTAATGGCGAGTCCCATGAAGACATCTTCGAGCAGATTTGGGTCGTTCATCGGGCCTTCGGGTACCTGGCGCAGCTTGGGTTGGCCGCTGCCCGGATGCTCCAAAATTGTGATGGAAAAGGGGCGGTTGCCGGAGTTGGCCGTTACCGCTACGGAGCCATCAGGCGAAAGCGCCAAGCCGTAGGGATGTGGTGCTATGCGGACGGTTTTGCCTATCGGCTTGATGATTCGTCCGTTTGGGATGATCGTTTCGCCCTCCAAATTGATTTGACAGTAGCGATCACCTGCGGGGGAATCTATAATTAAGTTGCTGGTGGATTGGACGTTTTGGGGGGATTGACAGGCGGTGTAAAGAAAGGCGGCAAAAAGAACAAGAGAGAATAGCGCTTTCATTGAATAAATTTGAAAACAAAGGTCGTGCGGAGGGGGCGTTTGAAAACTGGATTGCAGGTAAAGTGTATGTGAAATTGTTGCCGACCGAAAAACAGTCCTGGTTCTGAAAAATCAGATTTGGGCGGCGCAGTGCTGCTCTGTGGTGCTTCGCAAGGCATGGAACAAACGGTTCGCGCAGAAATTCAACACAGTACCCGGCGCACATCCCCAAGGGTGGCACACCTGAATGGGAGATATTGAACTTTCACGCAGGTTACGAATGGCGGTTGATAAGCCTCCGCCTTACTGCGCTGAATCTGTTCAACCAGGATTACCGCACGCATGGCTCAGGTATGAATGGTTACGGCCGGTCGGTTTTTGCCTCGGTAGGAGTAAGGTTTTGACAAGACTTTCAATTGATAATTTTATCCTAATGTTAAGTTTGTGACTTCTGCGTAAACTTAACATTAAATCTAGGTTAATTCTTAAAACTTTGCACCTTGATTATTAAAAAATTACAATTCAAGTTCAAGATGAAAGTTAAGAAACAGACCACAAAAAAGCACGCGGCGACTAGTACTCCGTCAGCCGATGCGCTATTTGCTCAAGTAACAGCCACTGAAAAAAATGCTGAACAAGCATGGCAGGCCTGCGAAGAAAAAGAAACAGCTTATGAACAGGCGTTGAAGCAACATACAGACAAAACTGCCCTAAAAGGCTTGTTAGCGGCGGCTAAAATTGCCAGATTGAGTTATAAAATCAAAAAGATCGAGCACAAACTCGCGAAGGCAAATTGGAAGTCAGCGTCGAAATCAGACAAAAAACCTGGCCAAGCCGCCAGTAAGGATACCGTAAAAGCCAAATCCGGAAAAACCGACCACAAAGCCCCCAAAGATTCCGGTGCCAAAGGGAAAAGCGGCGCAGGGTCCAGCAAGGCTAAATTTGAGCAAAAAGGCAAAAAGAAATCGGTAGCACAAGGCTAGCCTCGTTTATTATTTCCCTAGAGATGTTCTCGCATCAAATCCTCGAGCCAAGTCAATTCAGTCACTGTTTGTCCTTCCACTTTGGCCTGTTCATCCAAACGGCGCAGGGCGATATGCAATTCAAATAAGGGATCGTTTTCAAAATCCCGCTGCTCTTCAGGTGAAAGCAATCCACCTTGTTTGAGCAGGGTGATTTTGCTCGCCGGAGAAAGATCTGCGAAGTACAATGGGTCGGTGCTGACCAGATAGCGCTTTGCGTGTACATGATTTTCAACTAGGCGGGTGATTTTTTCTGAGAATCCCAGCGCCTTCAGGGTTCGCGCACCTATAGCCTCGTGATCCCAAGTGCCATAACCATCCATATCGCCCAAGTCTGTGTGGCAGAGATGGCCATAGTCATGAAGAAAAGCTGCCAGGATAAAATCAAGATCGTATGGATGGACGTTTTTGGCCAGTTCAGCAGCTTGTACGGCGTGTTCGAGTTGGCTTACGGGCTCACCGTGATATTCCTCATGGCCGCGTTCGCGGAAAGTGGAGATGACTTTTTTGATTGCTGCTTCTGAGTGAACCATTTAGATCGAATGGAAAAGGAAAACGGCGTTGCGCCGTTTTCCATAGACTAAACCCATTATTGTATAAAGTTCTAAACACGTTCTGCACGGGTGTGCCGAATTAACGCTGCAAAGGTTGGGCATACCGCTCGGATGTTTGAAAAAAGGGGGTTAATTTTGGATTAAGTAACAAGTTATTATTCACCCGTTCCTAAGGTATTTTTGGAAAAAAAATGGGTGCCTCAAAAGGGATTCATTAGCATAAGGCAAGAAACAATATTCTGAATTTGCGAGATCAAAACCTTATAGGTTTTTATTAAATTCAAATTTTGTTTTTGCGATGAATGCTAAAAAACACTTCTGAGACACCCTTTTCGGATTTTAGTAGTGGTTTGGCCGTCTATTTTACTTCACGATCCAGAGTTCGTCATTAACGCTGTCGTCCTTGTTCCCAAATTGGCGCTCAAGCGCAGCATTGTAGTTGACTGTGTTGTTGTCACGCTCGCTGGTAGGGTACTGGAAACGGCGAGGGATCACACCAGAGTTGCCGGTGCCAGGGCCACCTTGATAGAAGAATGGCTGGGCGGTGCGGCGCCAGTTGTAGTAAGCTTCAAGGCCGCTATGCTGGGCTAGGGCCAAGTACTTCTGTACGAGAATTTGTGTCAGACCGTCCACGTTATTGCCTCTGTAAGCTACCGAAGTCTGGGTCAGGTAATTAGACAGTACCGTTGGATCCGTGATACCGTAAGTTGCCATCGACGCAGTGATGCCCTTATTGTACCAGTCCTGCGCGTTGCCGGAAGCCCAACCGTGGTGGATGCCTTCTGCAATGTTGAAGCACAGCTCGGGGTAGCCGATCTGGATGCTGGGTTCTCCGATATAAGTGGCAAAAAAGCGGGCATAATTGATGCGTGAGTATTCGCCGCCCTGCGCTTTGGTGGACATAACATCGAGGCTCTCGTCAGAAGGAGCGCCTACATAGGCTTCGTAATCCTGAGGCGTATAGCCTGCGTTAAGTTTCGCCACAGCAGGCTCAGCCACTACAAACACACGAGGGTCATGCAAAGTAGATAGCGTATTTACGTAGGTAGCCGAGGTATTGTAACGGTCTACAAAGCGGCCGTAGTTGTCCGGGCTGAATGGATACTTGTCCGAAGAACTGTTAAAAAGATATTGGAGGTTGTCGTCACTGCTGCCCATGATTGGGTATTTGCCAGTGTCACCAAGTATTTTGGCAAACTCCGTTTTGAGGTTCAGGTCAGATTCGCTGTCAACTTTTTTACTCAGCTGGATAAGAACGCGCAGTTTAAATGTGTTGACGGTTTTTTGCCACTTGGACAGATCACCTTTGAAATAGAAATCGCTTTGACTAAGATAATAAGCGTCATTAGACGTCTGAGCACCAGCGATCAAGGTTGTTAGTTCGGTATTACATTCGTCGAGCCAAACCAAGATTTCCTTAAAAATATCCTTTTGTGAGGCATAGGCCGGGTAGATATTGCCTTCTCCTTGCAAAGCTTCACCAAGTGGCAGGTCACCTACTTTCATGGTCATCTCGTAGTAGAAATAGGCGCGAAAGAAGATGCCCAGGGTAGCAAAGGAATTGCCAGAAGGCAGGCCGGTCCGTGCAGCTTCTTCTTCCATTTTCTGCACGTTTTTTAGTGTAGAGAAATTGAGGTTGGCTGAACCCGTCCAGTATTCGTTGATGTCGTAGTAATTGTAGTTTGAGCACCAATATTGGTTCCAACGTTGCTCGGCGTTCCAGGGGCTATGGTACATGTCCTTTAATATACCCCGAAAAACGAGCCCTGGTGGCACTTCGGTAGAACGGTTGGGGTCTGCTTCCAGGTCGTCAAATTTTTGGCAGCTATTGGCCGCAACTATGACAAGCAGAAGTGAAAAGAGATATTTTATGTGCTTCATTGTCAAAATAGTGATAGGTAGTGAGCGGTGAGTGCTAAGTGTTGATATCACCATCTAACATTCACCACTTACCACTGATTTAGAATGTGATGTTGATGTTCACGCCATACCGTTTCGCCGTGGGCGACTGCAGGTCTGGAGAGCTGGTAGTAATGTAATTGTCCAGATCAATGTCCTTGTGCTTGGAGAAGTAGATCAAGTTGCGACCAACCAGGGATACGGACGCCCCTTGGGCAAAGCGACCATTTTTGAACCACTTTTGAGGCAGTTGATAGGTCAGCGTTACTTCCCGCAATTTTGCAAACGTCTTGGAGATCAGATTGCCCTCGCCGCTGTTATAATAACGGCTGATGTAGTCCTGCAACCAGGTTTTGGTGGTATTGCTGGCAAACTCAAGCTGGTCATAATTGGTGATTTCACCGGTCACTTTGTCATATTCAATGGTTACGCCGTTGCTGACATACACCCCTTCGCCCAGCCAATTGCCGTCTTCACTCGGACTGAGCGGCTTAGGATTTTCCCCTGCGGCCAATGCCCGGCTGTATTCTTTCTGTACCAACCAGTCGGCATTGCGTACCTCACCCATGAGTCCTTCAGTGGTTGCAATATTGCGTCCACCGCGGAAGGTTTGTTGCTGTAAAAAGTCTTTCATGTGACCGCCTACACGACCGTCGAACTGGAACCCGAGGCTCACATTTTTCCAGGAGACCTTGTTTACGACGCTCCAAACCCAATCCGGATTGGAGTAGCCGAGCTTCTGGCTTATGGGATTGTAAATAGGGCGCCCCGAAGCATCGTTGACAATTTGGCCATCCTTGGTGCGCACAAAAGCGCGGTCATAGTAGGTATCCAGCCGATCGCCTTTTTGATAGAAGCCATAAAGACGCGTAATGCCTTCAGGCAATTCCTCAAGAGTCTGGCGGTAAGTGCTCCAGTTGACTAAAACATCCCAGGAAAAGCCCTTAGCATGTTTGATCGGGGAACCACTCAATGAAACCTCCCAACCTGCATTTTTAGTTTTTACGGCATTAACGAGTTGAGAAGTATAGCCTGAGGCCTCAGAGATTGGTTTGGCGAAAATCTGCGGACCGTCGATATACTGGAAATAAGTCACATCCAGGTTCAGGCGGTTACGTAGAAAATGCGCTTCGATGCCGGTCTCATAGTTGGTACGGGAGAGCGGCGAAAGTTCCGGATTCGAAATGGTGTTCGTATAGTAGGCGCCTGGCTGGTTGTTGTTGACCAACGGCGTACTATAAGCCGAGCCATTGCCGTAAGAGGGCCCATCATAGGAAGACTGATACTGTGCGCCATAATCCAGTGGATAATCAAGGCCCGGCGTGGAGTTGATCGTGCGCTGGGTAAGGGCTGATTTAACGTTTGCGTAAGAACCGCGCAGTTTCAGGAACGACACCGGCCCTAAGTCAACGAGTTCCGATAGGATGAAGCTTGCGCCAAGAGATGGGTAATAAAAGGTATTGTGCTTTTTGGGCAGCGTCGAGAGGTGGTCCACCCGGCCAGTATGGGAAAGGAAAAGCCAGGTTTTTAAACCCAGATCCACGGAGTAATAACCGCTCTGCGTCTGCATTTTTGAGCGAAAATTGCTGGCAATGAGCGGATTAGCCGAATTGTTGAAAGCATAGAGACCCGGTACGTTTAGATAGTTGGTAGTCGTGTAATTGCTCTCAAAATTAAACGTGCGGAGGTTTCCGCCGATCAAGGTGGTCAAGCTAAAAAGATCTCCCAATTTGGTATCGTAGTTCAGATAGGCGTCGGTATTGTTTTCAAACAAACTCCGTTTGTCTTCGCGGTAGTCACCTTTCGATTCTTCGCGACCGTAAACAGTGGCCGAGTACGGAAATTTTTCATTGCGAAACAGGTCGTAGGTTGTAATGGCCGTACGCACTTTGAAATCCAGCCCAGGTGCTACGTTCCACGAAAGGGCTGTCTGGCCGTAAATATCGGTTTTCTGGTGACCTCTAAACCATTCCTTCGCCATAAACCATGGGTTGTTATAGCGCTGATACTCTTCGTAGATCTGCTGAACCCCTTCTTTACCAGGCTGCCAATAGTTGCGCATATCGTCAATGTTCCAGTCGGATGCCCCCCAAATGATGATGTTGTAAATCATGGAATTCGGGCCGTAGGTCACCTCAGGAATATTGTCAGTAAATTGGCGGTTGTAGTTCACATTGGCTTCCAATTTTACACGATCACTGAATTTGATACCGCTGTACACATTAAAATTGGCTACGTTCAATTGCGTGTTCGGCATCATACCTTGTTGGTAGTTATAGGAGGTAGAATAGCGCATATCTACCTTGTCGCTGCTGGTGCTGATAGAAATATTGTTGTTCGAAAGGAAACCAGGGCGCAGGAACCGCTCCAAGTTGTCAGTACCACGCGCCGTCCAGGGGGTAGCTTGGCGTGTGCCATCGGGATTCACCGGACTATCGTACTGCGGGATGGCCTGGCCTTCAAATTTTGGCCCCCAGATGTCGTAGTCGCCATCATTCACGCCGCCACCGCGTCCGTCTTTAAAGGCATAACGACCGTGGTCGCCAGGGCCATATTCACTCTGAACTTCTGGTAGCGCATTGAAACCCTGTTCAAACATCTGGCTCGTATTGAATTCGATGCTGTAGCCACGTTTGTCATGCGAACCTTTTTTGGTGGTGATCATGATGACACCGTCCTGCGAACGTGCGCCGTAGAGTGCCGCTGCCGAAGGGCCTTTCAATACGGTGAAGGTCTCAATGTCGTCGGCACTGATGTTCCAAGTGTCGGAATTTACAGGCACACCGTCTACCACAAAGATCGGGTTCGACCCACGAAGGTTGAGGCTGGGCGCACCGAGCAGTTCGGGCGAAGCACCCACGATCAGGCCTGAAACTTTGCCTGCCAGCGAGTTGATGGCATTCGGCTCACGGGCTTTGAGCAGGTCATCACCTTTCACATCCTGCACGGCGTAGCCAACTTTGGCTTTGTCCTTGCGGAAGCCGAGGGCAGCGACAGTGACTTCTTGCAGCATATTAGAAGCTGAAAGTTTAATCACAATGGATGCTTGGCCATCCAACACAACAGTTTGAGGGGCATAACCCACAAACGAGACAATCAACGCTTCGCCTGAACGAGCATCAATGGTGAATTTGCCTTCGCCATCGGAGACTGTTCCGCGACTTGCATCTTTTACAACAATGGTCGCGCCAGGCAAAAATTCATTGGTTTCAGCATCCATCACAACACCGCTTACACGCTGGGCGTTAGCGGTCGCGACGGACATTAGGGTAAGGACAAGGACATAGCAGATGCCCTTGAAGGTGTGGTAGTTAACCTTCATAGATAGATAAGTTTGGTGTTGAAAGAAAATCAGATTATGGAAAAACTGCTTGTTCAGGGAATGAACTGATGTGAAAAAGCCGTATCCGATGATGGGATGAAGGCTTCTCTCATTTCACGCTGCAAAAGTAGAACGGCGCTTTCCAGACGGATGGCCGGGGAAGTTTAATTCTTGATTAAGTTGTTTATTCTCAAAGACTTATGTAAAGTTAAGGTAAGGCTGGGGTAAAGTTTTGTCAAAGACAGTCGTGAAATACCTAGGATAATGGCTTCCCGGAGGTAATGGCTTAACGTACATTAGCCGGTAAAATCAGGTATAATAAAAAGCATTACTAAGCTTTTCAAAATTGAATCAGCCATCATGTTAAAAAAGTGGACGGTCCTCGTCGGAATTTTTGCCTTTATTTCGTGTCATACAGCCCAAAAACTGACGACACAAAGCTCTGAATCACATCGGCCCAGGTTTCATTTTACCCCGCCCAGCATGTGGATGAATGACCCAAATGGCATGGTTTTCTACGAGGGCGAATATCACCTATTTTACCAGTATTACCCGAAAAGCACCGTATGGGGCCCTATGCACTGGGGTCATGCCGTGAGCAAGGATATGGTACGTTGGGAACACTTGCCCATTGCACTTTACCCTGATTCCTTGGGGATGATCTTTTCCGGCAGCGCTGTCGTGGATTGGAACAATACCAGCGGCTTTGGGAAGGACGGGAAACCACCCCTGGTGGCCATTTTCACACATCACTTGATGGAAGGCGAAAAAGCGGGGCGCAGCGATTTTCAATACCAGAGTATTGCTTATTCCAACGACCGAGGCCGAACTTGGACGAAATATGTTGGCAATCCGGTGATTCCTAACACGCAGAAAATCAGAGATTTTCGTGACCCAAAGGTGATTTGGGATGAAAACTCGAAACAATGGGTGATGGTCTTTGCCGCTCAGAATCATGTGAAATTTTGGGGATCGAAAGACCTTAAAAACTGGAAACACCTGAGCGATTTTGGTAAAGAATTTGGCTCGCATGGGGGAGTATGGGAGTGTCCGGACTCGTTTCCGATGGTAGTAACCCGGAACTCCGTTCCGGGGCGAACTAACCCAAAACACTTGGATTCACCGG
>JACMMM010000052.1 GCA_014379065.1 Saprospiraceae bacterium | reverse complement strand
TCCGCGCCCCGGTCATATGGGGCGAACTGCATCAACTTTCCCGTTTGCAGGGCAGGCGTTTCATTCCGATAGCGAGTGAGTGTGCGGACAAAATTGAAGGCCTCGTTTTCTTCTGCGCTGCGGCCTGCTGGCGTGAATTTATTGGACGGATCACCTGCCCACCCGCCAAGAAATTCCTTTCGGAAAGAACCCCAGGTCGGAGAGCCGCCGCCAGTGCTCAGAATTTCGGTGGCGTAATAAATCTGCGGAGTGCCACGCATGGTTAGCAGAAAAGCCAAGCCCGTTTTGTACTTGTCCATGTTTTGACCAACCTGCGTATAAAACCGTGTCATGTCGTGATTATCTAGCATGGTCACGTTTTTGTAGGGATTTTTGTAAAAACAATCCTGTGCCAAAACATAGTAAATCCGGGAAGCGCCTTCGGTCCAGCCCGTTTCTTTGGTAAGCGCCTCCTGAATAGCGAAACAAAGTTGAAAATCAACCACTCCAGGCAGATTAGAATCAAAATGGGGGCGCGTGATCGGCTGGTCATCGGCAAAGTAGCCTTGAATGGGCACTGCGTTTTCCCAGATTTCGCCAAACATCGAAAGGTTCGGGTACTCCTCCCGCAAGGTTTGGCACCATTTGCTGCAAAACGTTTGGTCAGCATAGGTATAGGTGTCAATGCGGAAATCGTCAATACCTGCATACTCGATCCACCAGATGGCCTGCTGGATTAAATAATTGGAAACGTGTGGGTTGCGCTGGTTCAGGTCGGGCATCCGCTTGTCGAACCAGCCGTCAGAGAAATGTTTTTTATCGTACTCCGAAGCATAAGGATCCACCATCGTTGGGGCGCGAAAAGTAGTATTGGTGTAAGTGGGCCATTGATTTACCCAGTCTTTAGTGGGCAAATCCTTCATCCACCAATGATTGTCGCCGATGTGGTTGAGCACCACATCCCGGACGACTTTCATGCCCCGGCGATGACATTCTGTTATGAGGTCGCGCAAGTCAGTGTTAGCGCCAAAACGTCGGTCTACTCGATAATGATCTGTAACCGCGTAGCCGTGGTAAGAGGCATCGATTTGGTCGTTTTCAAGTTCCGGGTTGAGCCATATTGTGCTGATTCCCAAATCCTGGAGATAGTCGAGATGTTGTTGGATGCCTTTCAAATCTCCTCCGTGTCGTCCTTCTTCTTTGTCGCGTTGGAGACCTTGAAGCATCCCCGAAATGTTGTCGTTTGAAGGGTCTCCGTTGGCAAAACGGTCTGGGAAAATGAGGTATATCACATCTTTCGGGGTCACGCCTTGTGCCTTGGTTGCGCTGTTCCTCGCACGAATCGGGTATTCGTGCGTGAACGTGGCTTTACCCTTTGAGAACACGAACTCAACTTTCTGGGCAGGCGCTTTTTCCTTGATTTCCAAGGTGACAAACAGATAATTGGGGCTGTCGCCCTTTTCCACTTTCAGGATTTTTAAGCCATTAGCATGGAGCAAACGCACTTCGTATTCCCCTAAGCCTGCGCGTTGGAACAGGATTTCAACCTTGTTCCATTTCATGCCTGCCCACCAATTGGCGGGTTCAACGCGCAGGCTGTCGTGCGAGACCGGCACCATGCGCGGCGGCAAAGGTGTTTTATAGGGATTGCCCCAATAATTTTGGCAATTGAAAAGAAAAAAAGAAAGGGCGAGGAGGAGGCAGCTGCGCATTGAAGGAATGTGGTTAAAATAGAATACCCGTCCTACGGAATTGA
>JACMMM010000546.1 GCA_014379065.1 Saprospiraceae bacterium | reverse complement strand
TTTTCAGTAATGGAAACGGTGTGAAAGGCTCCGATCCTCTTTTCGATGAACTTGCGAAAGAAGTTTCAGCGATGAGCGATTTTTCAACACATGAAGCAATGTTTTTCAGACTTGACACCGAAACAAATTGTCTTTATATGATTTTTGTGCATAGCACAAAACGTGGACAAGCCCAAGGTGGAACAAGATTGAAATACGAAGGTTATGAAAAATTAGAAGGTGCAATAATGGACGGAATGCGTTTGAGCAAGGGTATGACCGATAAAAATTCAATCTCAGAAATTTGGTGGGGTGGTGGCAAAGCGGTTATCTGTCCGCTCACGATGGATATTTTCAATGAAATTGATAAGCACAAGATGGAGAATAAAGACAAGATTTATTTGAATCTTGACTTGAGAAAAAGTGTATTCGTTAACTTTGGGAAATTTGTTGCTTCGTTGGGTGGTATTTACATTGCTGCGGAAGACATGAATACGAAAACGACTGATATGCTAACTATCTTGTCAGTCTGCCGCTTTGTAACTTGCTTGCCTCCAGAGGTTGGCGGAAGTGCTAATCCCAGTGGGTGGACAGCACAAGGTATTTTCAAGTCAATGCTTGCAACAGTAATGCATTTTGAGAATAAAAATGATTTGAGTGGCAATACTGTCAATATACAAGGGCTTGGAAACGTAGGATTGCCTTTAGCCGAATTGGTATTAAAAAGTGGTGCAAGGCTTAATGTTTATGACACCGATGCTGAAGCGTACGAAACGCTTGCTTCTTATGGCGATAAAGTAAAAGCCGTTTCTGCCAATGAGATTTATACCATTCAATCAGACATTTTTGCTCCCTGCGCTATTGGTGGTATTTTAAATAAAGACACAATTCCTTTATTAAACTGTAGATATGTTATTGGTGCCGCCAATAATCAATTAAGAGATTTTGATGAAGATTATAAGCTGTTGAACGCAAGAAATATCATTTACCTCCCCGACTTTTTCATCAATCGGATGGGGATAATAAATTGTGCAAACGAACAATACGGGCGTTTGGAAAACGATTTAAAAGACGAAGTCGAAAAAGTTTATTCCGAAACGCTGGAACTGCTTGCTGACTGCGATGCTACAAGCAAAACCCCACAAGAAGTTGCGCTGAAATGGGCAACGGAAAAAGGAGAAATACTTCATCCAATTTGGGGCCATCGCAGTATCCAACTATTGAACAATTACATTGCCAGAACAAAGTGATATGGAACTTTCCGCCCACTACACGCCCTCCGAAATTGAAGAACGCTGGTATGCCCATTGGGAAAGCCGGGGCTATTTCCGCTCTGTGCCGGACGAGCGTGAGCCGTTCACTATCGTGATCCCACCACCCAACGTGACGGGGGCGCTGCACATGGGGCACATGCTCAACAATACGATTCAGGATATTTTGATTCGAAAAGCCCGGCTCGATGGCAAAAACGCCTGTTGGGTTCCCGGCACAGATCACGCCAGCATTGCTACCGAAGCGAAGGTGGTACATTGGTTGCGGGAGGAGAAAAAACTGCGCAAAGCAGACCTCACCCGAGAGCAGTTCATGGAATATGCCTACCAGTGGAAGGAAAAATATGGTGATATCATCCTCCACCAATTGCGCAAACTGGGCGCTTCCTGCGATTGGGATCGCACGGCCTTTACCATGGACAAAGGCTACTATCTTGACGTGATCCGAGTGTTTATTGACCTTTATAAAAAGGACAAGCTTTACCGCGGACTCCGTATGGTCAACTGGGATCCGGAAGCCAAAACGGTGCTTTCTAATGAAGAAGTGATTTACCATGAAGAAAACGCACAACTCTATCACATTCAATACAAAAGCCCCGATGGCGGTGCAGGCGTGACGATTGCAACCCAGCGCCCGGAAACCATTTTTGCCGATGTGGCCATCGCGGTGAACCCCAAAGACCAGCGCTACCAGAGCCTCGTCGGAAAGCAAGTTTTGATCCCCCTCATTGACCGCGCCATCCCGATAATCGCCGACGACTATGTGGACATTGCATTCGGTACGGGTGCGCTGAAAATCACCCCAGCGCACGACCCGAACGACTATGAAGTGGGCCAACGCCATAAACTCGAAGTAATTGACACCATTGCCGACGACGGCAAAATCAATGACAAATGCGCTTTCTCGCCAATCGTTGGTCTCGACCGTTTTGAAGCCCGCAAGCAGATGAAGGGCTTTCTGGAACATAGCGGCTGTCTGCTCAAAATTGAAGATTACCGCACCAACATCGGCCGTTCGGAACGCACCAACACGGTGGTAGAGCCCAAACTTTCACTTCAATGGTTTGTGAAGATGAAAGAGCTCGGTGCCCCAGCGCTTAAAGCCGTATTGGACGAGGAAGTGAAGTTCTATCCGCCGAGTTTCCAGAACCTTTATCGCAACTGGATGGAAAACCTCCGCGACTGGTGCATTTCGCGCCAACTCTGGTGGGGGCAGCGCATTCCTGCTTGGTACTTGAAAAGTGAAGGCTTGAGCCAGGAAACCCATGTTTTTGTGGCAACCACTGCCGAAGAAGCCCTCACCCAAGCGCAATCAGCAACCGGAAATACACTACTGACCCTCAACGACCTGCGCCAAGACGAAGACGTGCTCGATACTTGGGCATCCTCTTGGCTCTGGCCCATTTCAGTGTTTGACGGATTCAACAAGCCTGATGGCGAGGTGGCTTATTACTACCCCACGAGTGTGCTGGTGACAGGCTGGGACATCATCTTTTTCTGGGTGGCGCGGATGATCATGGCGGGTTATGAATTCCGGGGGCAAAAGCCTTTTCAGGCAGTATATTTTACGGGCATGGTGCGCGACAAACAACGCCGCAAAATGTCCAAATCGCTTGGGAACTCTCCAGATGCGCTCCAGCTGCTCGAAGATTTTGGGGCAGACGGCGTTCGTTATGGCCTCATGTCGAGTGCAGCGGCGGGCGGCGATATTTTGTTCGACGACAAACTCTGCGAGAACGGGCGAAACTTCTGCAACAAACTCTGGAACGCCCTGCGTTTGATTAAAGGCTGGGATGTAACGGATACCGCTGAAAACGAGGATATTATAAAGAAAAATGCTTTGGCTGTTAAATGGCTACAGCAGAAATTTCAACAGGTATTGACACAAGCCGAAGCCGATTTTGAGCAATTCCGGCTTAGTGAGGCATTGCTTGGCCTATACACTTTTATCTGGGACGACTTCTGCGCCTGGTACTTAGAAATGATAAAACCGGGTTACGAGCAGCCTATTGACCGTGAAACATACGGGGCCACCTTGGATATTTATTCCCAAATTATGGTTGTCCTGCACCCATACATGCCGTTTGTGACAGAGGAAATTTGGCATCAACTCCGCGAGCGTTCAGAAGGCGACGATGTTTGCGTCCAGCGTTATCCCAAAGCGACGACGTTTGACAATGCCTTGATTACCAAAGTTGAATCTGCCAAAACCATCATTACGGGCATCCGTGATATTCGCAATCAAAACCATATAAAGCCGCGCGAGCCTTTATCCATCACAGTACAAGACAGCGACTCGGCCCGCGCGCTTTTTGCCCAGGAAGGTTTCCGCGAAATGTTGATGAAAATGGCCGTGCTCGAATCTCTGGAACTTTCTAGCGAGGAGCCGGCAAATGCCAAATCCTTTATTTCTGGCACCGACAAATTCTACGTTGAACTCAACCAAACGATTGACGTAGAAGCCGAGCGCAAAAAATTGACCGACGAATTGGAATACCAGCGCGGATTCATCCGCTCTATAGAAGGAAAACTTTCCAATGAGCGGTTTGTGGGCAGCGCGCCTGCTGCGGTGGTGGAAAACGAGCGCAAAAAGATGGCGGATGGTTTGGCCAGGGTGCAGATTTTGGAGGAGAGTCTTTTGAAATTATGAACGATTAGTTTAATAGAGAGCTTGGCTTATATGCTCTCTGGATGCCTCTACTTCCCTATCTTTACTGCCATTAATTTCCATTACATCTAGCCCCCCCGCTGTGATGCGTCTAATTATCTTGTTTTTCATATTCGTTTGCCTGCTTTCGGTGCGTTGTGCGCGTGATGTAATCATTGACCTGCCGGAGGAACCAACCAAATTGGTCGCAGTATGCCATTTTACGGAAGGTCAAAATTTTCGCGTCAAAATCTCCCTCAGCAAATCAGTGAACGACGCCAGTGAACCCGAATTCCTGCAATCTATGGATTTAGATGCAACCCTTTCGGTGAAAGGCCAGTTCTGGGATCGCCTCAAACCAAACACGACCGACATAGAGGATATAACCTATTGGGAAAGCAACAAAAATCAAAAGGCCAAATCGGGTGTAGAATACGCTTTTTCAGTGCGTGTACCGGGGTATCCAACCATCCAGGCCTCCAGTAAAATCCCAGAAAAGACGGAATTAGAGCCAATCGTTTTGGGGCTGGGGGACATTTCGGTGGTCGTACTGAGCGATGGGCAAAGCGAACTCCGCGTTCCCCTAGAACTCCGCGTAAAAGAAATGCCCTCAGACGGACATTACTTCGCTTTCAACCTCACCCACGAGACCGAGGTGTTTCTCGATCCTCAGGATCCATATACAGAAGAAAGTCGCACGAACTTTCTGACGGATGGCCGTACATTCTCACTGCTTCACGACATCCCTGAACCCGTTGTGCTCATCAATGAAAATTACTGGGCTGACGACCGCCGCACCCTCTACCTCCTGGCGCGTATCCCGTTTGATCCAGCCTCGGAGCGCCCGCGGCTTATTTTTATTGAATGGCGGACACTTTCGGAGCAATTTTACCGCTATCACCTCTCTTTGTCCCGTCAAGGCAGTAATTTGCCCTTTAGCGACCCTGATGCGGTCTTCAACAACATCGAAGGCGGGTACGGCAATTTTTCAGGGTATGCCGTTTCGATGGATACGGTGCTGATTCCAAATTTTTAAGTCTTGAGCCTCCTTTGCGTCGCTTTGCTCGTACACGCTCAATTATTTGAAAAGTGGCTTGCGCTTTGCCGTTTGCCCTTGCTACTTTTGCGGCGCATTTTATCAGGAACAATTTTTCAAACAAATCAATCCCAGCATTAAGCGGGATGAAAAGCCTTAACGAAATGAGCAAAATAACTGTAGTGGGCGCCGGCAACGTGGGCGCAACTTGCGCGAATGTGTTGGCACATGCAGACGCGGTGAATGAAGTCGTACTCATTGACATTCAAGGAAATATGGCCAAAGGCAAAGCCCTTGATATGTGGCAACAAGCCCCGATTGATGGCTACTCTACCCGTGTTGTTGGTGGCGACGACTATACACTTACAGCGGGTTCCGACATTGTGATCATCACAGCAGGTATCCCACGGAAGCCCGGCATGAGCCGCGATGACTTGATCGCCACAAATGCCAAAATAGTGGTCTCGGTGACTGAGAACATTCTCAAGCACACCAAAAACCCGATCATCATCGTCGTATCCAACCCGCTCGACGTGATGACGTATGCTTGCTGGAAAGCCTCTGGTCTTTCTGACAAACGTGTGATCGGCATGGCCGGTGTGCTCGATACGGCCCGTTATCGCGCATTCTTGGCCGAAGCGCTCGACATATCACCTAAAGACATTCAAGCCGTGCTCATGGGCGGCCACGGCGATACGATGGTGCCGCTGCCCCGCTACACCACTGTGAGCGGCATACCAGTAACAGAATTGATTCGCAAAGACAAACTTGACGCTATTCTTGAGCGCACCAAAGTGGGCGGAGGAGAATTGGTAAACCTGATGGGCACTTCTGCCTGGTATGCTCCTGGTGCCGCAGCCGCCCAAATGGCCATCACGATTTTGAAAGATGAAAAACGCATTTTCCCTTGTTGCGTACGCCTCAACGGACAATACAAACTGAAAGATATTTTCGTGGGCGCCCCAGTAAAACTGGGCAAAAAAGGCATTCAAGAGATCATAAAACTTCGCTTGAAAAAAGACGAACTCGCGTTGTTGCACAAATCCGCTGAAGCCGTCAAAGAGGTCGCAGATGCACTCGATGCGATGAAACTCTTTTAACTATTGACCGTTGACTTTTGACTTTTGACTACATCCACCATAAACGGGATTAAGTCAACGGTCAAAAGTCAACGGTCAAAAGTCATCAGTCAAAAGTCAACGGTCAACGGTCAATAGTCAACGGTCAACCGTCAACAGTCAATGGTCAACAGTCAACCGTCAATATGGAATGAAATGGTCTCCGTCAACAACGGGGAAACGCTGGCAGAAATGGCAGAGAAGCAACCAGTTATGCTGATTTTTCTGCGTTTTTTTGGTTGTTCTTTTTGTCGTGAAGCTATCAGTGACATTGCGAAGCATCGGACCAAATTTGAAACCAATGGCTTCAAGGTCGTATTCGTCCACATGGCGCCCGATACGGCGATGGCCGAAAAGTTTTTCAAGAAATATAAGTTGTTCCCCGTTGACCATGTTCAAGACCCGGAAAAACGTTTCTATCAGGCATTTGGGCTGGGTCG
>JACMMM010000545.1 GCA_014379065.1 Saprospiraceae bacterium | reverse complement strand
TTCATAGAAGTTCCTGCTGTGTACGAAACCGTCAATGAGCCATACGTACTAGAGGCAGCTTACACCAAAATTGAGGTGCAGCAACCGCGTTTCGAAACCGTTACAGAGCGCATCGAAACCAAATCCGCTTCCACTAAGTGGGTGAAAAAGCAAGCAGATGCCAACTGCCTCAGCGCTAACCCGGACGACTGCGTCGTATGGTGTTTGGTAGAAATGCCTGCTGAATATAAATCCATTACAAAGCGCGTCAACAAAGGCTGTAATGATTCTGGCAAGCCGGATGCCGGATGCATCATTACGATAGAAGTACCTGCCAAAATGGGTACCCGCACTGTACAAAAAATGAAAACTCCTGCCATCACCCGTGAAGAAATCGTCCCGGCTGAGTACAGGACTTTTTCGATACGCATGGTAAAAACCCCCGCTACCACCCGCGAAGAAATTATCCCGGCTGCAAATGTTCCGACCAAAAAGCAGTTTATTAAAACACCGGCTACCATTCGAGAGGAGGATATTCCTGCGGAATACGTTACCGTGACCAAACAAGTGGTAAAATCTCCTGCTACGACTCGTATAGAGGAAGTGCCCGCTGAAACGCAAACGGTTACCGTCCGGGTAGTAAAAACGCCTGCGACCATACGCAGTGAAGAAATTCCGGCGGAAACGACCCCTGTTACGCGGCGCAATTTGGTGAACCCAGGTAACTTTTCACAGTGGCGGGAAGTGCTCTGCGGGGAAAAAGTAACGGGCTACACGATCCGTCAGATCCAGATTGCGCTCAACAAAGCAGGCTATAACGTAGGTACTCCCGACGATGAATTAGGACCTCGCACCAAAGCCGCGCTTACCAAGTTCCAAAAAGACCGGAACCTCCCTGTTGGCAACCTTGATTTGGAAACATTGAAAGCTTTGGGGGTAAATTAATATTAATTCTAATGCCGCAAAGCGTTTACTTTTAGTTAAGAATGCCTGACTGCTTGGCAGTTGGGGTAAATGTTTGGAAAATTTGCACGGTTTTTGAATGATGAATGTGAGCAGAACAAACACACTCATTTTTTACCCCGTAATTCCAATCTTTCCAAGACATAAAACATGGACAATAACCTGAATCAATATATGGTGGACTTTACACTGCCCACCGATCTCCCTGAGGAATTTGTCAATAAAATTCCCGAGCAACGCAACATGGTGAATCGCCTGCTTACCGAAGGGAAAATCCTCAACTACGCCCTTTCACTCGAAAACTCTAAACTTTGGGTCGTGTTCGCGGCGCAATCGGAGGCTGAATTGATGGAAATGGTACACCGGCTTCCCCTTACGCGATACATGAAAGTGCGCGTGAGCGAGCTCACTTTTTACAATTCTGTCAATGCTTTTGTGCCTGCGTTTTCGGTGAATTGATTTTTGAGTGTTCTTTAGCAAAGTTAAACCGCAGCGGCGCAGAGACGCAAAGTGTCATTCCTAAATACGCTGCGGTTTCACCTTGTATCGCCATTACTTTGGCATGCTCTCATACTTTGCCAAATCGGCATTCCCCTTTTCTTTTTCCCCTATTTTCAGATAACAATTGCCCCGGGCGCGATACACCCTTGCGAAAGTGCTATCCAGTTCTATTGCGCGGTTAAAGTCGGCGATTGCTTCCTGGTTGCGCTCTAAATTGGCATTAGACAGGCCTCGGTTGTACAATTCTGGCACCTCTTCGGGGTAATGTTCCAGGAATTTCGTGAGGTCCGCCACCGATTGCTCGTAGTTTTTCATCACGCCAAATATGTTGCCCCTGAATTTATATGCCTGATATAGCTCTGGGTTTTTCTGTAATGCCAGACTAAAGTCTTTGAGCGCTTTTTGTGCATCGCTGGCTTTCCCGTAGGCCATTCCGCGCCAGAGATAGGCTTTGCCAAAATTGTCGCCCGTGGTGGCTATTGCCTTGTCAATCAAGGTCATAGTATCCTTCCAATCTCGAATGCGAAGCGCCGAGGTGACAAGCCATATGAACGCGAGTCCCAGCACGACGGCCCATGCGCCACCCGTCCAAGAAGGCCGTTTTTCTCTCAAATAATCGGGTAAAGAGGCGAGTATGACAAATATTCCGAGTCCGGCGAGATAGTTGTAGCGGTCGGAGCGTAGTTCAAAAGTGCCGAAGGTGGACCAGGGCAGCGACAACACGATGTTCGAGAGGTAAAACAGAATGCCAATCCATAGCAAAGGCATTGCATTGCGGCTGCGCCAAGCAGCAAATAGAATGCCCAGCAGAATTACGGGTGAGGCAAAATAATCCCAACTCCAGGTGCCGTTTGTTTTTTCAAAAGGATACCAAATGCTCAATCCCGTGGGCGCAAGGAGTTTTTTCCAGTAAAAAAGTATGGTATGGCAGGCCATTAGGCCGCGGTCAAGCAAACTGAAATCGGCAGGCTGATCAAGTTGGCCAGCGTGTTGGCGTGAGTAAAGGGTTAGGATACCAAAGCCCAAAGAGATGACGAAAAACGGTACTTTTTCAAGCAGAACCCGTTGAGAGAAGCCGCGTTTTTTCCACAAATCCAGCACCAACAGCGTAAGCGGCAAAGTGACTGCAGCCGATTTGGCCAAGCAGGCGAGCAAAAACATGGTCAGCGCGAGCCAGTAGTTTTTGCCAAAGCCACCGCCTTCATCTTTCATATGCTTTAGGTAGTAGTTCATGCTGAACAGGCAGAACATAGAGAACAGCGGCGTACTAAAGCCAGCGATCCAGGCCACGGCCTCCACTTGCAACGGATGGACGGCAAAGAATAAAGCGACCAATGCAGACACTGTTAGGCTGCTGTCGAGGCGTTGGAAGAGCCGGAATACCAGTACCACGTTGAAGGCGTGCACGATGGCCGAGAGGAGGTGATATAAGTTCGGGCTGTCTTTGCCGAGGATATAGGCGATTTCGTAGCCGATCCAGGTCAGCGGGGCGTACATACCAAGGTTGAAGCCCCCAAAAATCAGGAAATTCCTAACGGCGGGATTGTCAACCGTGGCGGAATGGTCGTCCATACCCACCATTTGATTGCTAAACCCTGTGCTGTACAAGATAAAAGCCAGCGCGGCCAAGGCCCAAGGGAGCCATTTTTCGGTGGAATCAGAAATGCCAGCCGATTCATTCTGGCCAGATTTTTTGGATGGTTGTGATGTTTTTTTCGCCATTGCGCGTACGATTTGAAAATGCGGGGCGAAGGTCGTGAATGGAAGGCATTTCGTCATTGGTCATTTCGTCATTGGGGTCATTTCGTCAGTGAGGTCATTAGGTCATTTTGGTCATTGAGCCATTGCGTTACTTTGCCACTGCATCAATACTAACAATTACCAATGACCTCAATGACGAAATGACCCCAATGACCTAATGACCCAAATGACGAAATGACCCCAATGACCTAAATGACGAAATAACACCATGATTCGCAACATCATCTTCGACTTCGGCAACGTCCTTTTTGATCTCGATTTAGGCGCTTTTGAGCGGGCAATGAAAAACCTGTTGGGCGAAGGTTATGCCACTGCCAAAGAAAAACTTTCCCTCAGAGGAGTCTTTGAACTCTACGAAACCGGCGGGCTGAGCACCGAGGAATTTGTGGAAAATCTATCGCAGGCTACCGAACCTTTAATCCCTCAAGAACAAGTAATTGCCGCTTGGAACGCCATCTTTATCGGGATGCCAAGACACCGTTTTGAAATGTTGCTGCGCTTGCGTCAACGCTATAAAGTGTTCTTGCTCAGCAATATCAACGATCTCCACGAACGTTGGATCGCTGACTATATGGGGCGCGAACACGAGCTGGTCGACTACGAATCGCTGCACTTTGACGGGGTGTATTTTTCGCACCTTATCCGTTTGCGGAAGCCCACACGAGAGGCTTTCGAGTATGTGCTGGCCGATGCTGAAATTTTGCCAGAGGAGACGGTGTTCTTTGATGATTTGCAAGAAAATGTGGAGGCAGCGCGGCTGGTTGGTATTCAGGGGGTATGGCATGAGCCGGGCACGGAGATTGGGGAGCGATTGTTTAGCTTAGGTTACTTGGGGTCTTGAAACTCATATTTGAGGCGGCGTGGATCTCGGCGTGTGTCGAAAATATCTACGACCATAACCTCGTCTTTTTCAATAGTATAGATAATTTTGTAATTCCATTTAACGGCAGAGCGGTATACAATTGGTTCGTCGGTCAAAAGTTTTTCTACTGGATTTCGAGAAGGCAAATGGGTAAGAGAATTGCCTAGTGCAACTAATTCTGTTGCCACATTTTTGGCCCCTTCGACCGAGTCAGACTTGATGAAATTGTAAATATCGCGTAAAGCCGCTATCGCTGGCAATGTCCAGATCACAGCATAAGTTTTCATGAATTACCAAGCTGTGATTTCTTCCAAGACTTCTTGGGCAGTTTTGGTTTCCCCATTCTTGCCAGCGATATAAGAAGAACGAATGCGTTCGACAAGACTCTCCTTGGTAAGGGGTTCACCCGTTGATGTAAAGGCTACAATAATCGGCAATTCATCTTTTAAAGACCGATAAACGGCATACATAGCCTCTACAACGCTGTCATCAGCCTTTTCTATGATTTCGTGCAAATCTTGCCTAAGTTGTAAAACGGACATGTTCAATAAATTTTTTACAAAGTTAGGATTTTCGTTCGAGACTGATTTCAAACTCCATGGAATCCTCATTTTTTCATGATTTGAATATTGCTCACCTTTTTCCCGTCAATTTGTACGGTCAGCACATAATTCCCAGTCGATAAATGATCAGCACAAAAAAGGTTGATCTCGTGCTCGCCTGCTTCAAAAGATTGCGTCTGGACAAAGGATTGAACCTCTTTGCCATTCATGTCGAACAATCGAATGCTCACTTGCTCTTTTTGAGTAAGCCCAAATTTCAGGTTGAATCGCTCAGCGATGGGATTGGGGTAAACCCAGAGGCTGGGTTCGGCGGTGGCGGGGTTTATCGTGCCGACGTTCAGGTCAAGGAGGAAGCGGAGGAGAAGGATTTTATGAATGCCTGAGCTGGATTCTTCTCTACCAGAAACTGCAAGCATGTTGGCCCTGAGGCTCATTGCCCTGGCTCTGAAATCGCTATTCGCGTATTCGAAAACTCCATTTTCACCAAATGTCGTATCTCTTGCTCCATTGGGAAGAAGTTGAGCGATGTAGAAGTTTTTTCCATAGAAACTTGAAATACCGACGATGGTCTTTCCGTTTGGCAAAACCTCTATTCCAATGCCCTCAGTGTCCTCTGGAATATCTGTATAATATACTATACCCTGGTCGCCAAATGATGTGTCCAGGCTGCCATTTGGATGATAACGAGCGACAATGGGCTGGTAGGAGGGGTCACCATACCCACAAACAACCATCTTCCCGTCGGGTTGTAACGCCAATCCATACGCTTCACCACCACTGGGCATGGGATCTATCAAGTATCCATCTGTTCCAAATGAAAGATCTCTTGTGCCATCTTGATTTAGCCTGATCATAAACAATTCCCAATGCGCCATCCCTGCAAAAAGAAGTTTCCCATCGGGCTGTTCCAAGCCTGCCGTTATCAACAAATATTTGTTTGGCAAATCGAATCGAAAATATCCATTCTCGCCAAAAGAGGTATCTGCTTCTCCATTCAAATGTAGTCGGGCTGCAAATACTCTAATGCCTGCACCAGGAATGTCCTCGTCGCCAAATACCACAATTTTTCCAGTCGAAACCTCCATTGGGATAATGTTGTCAAAGATATTTACCAAAAGCGATGAAAGTCCACCGGTGCCAAATGTTGTGTCCTTTCTACCATCGGCATTTAAACGAAATACAGACCCATGGAAAGGAGAAGAGGACTCATAGCCAGTAACCAGCAATTTCCCATCCAATTGGGCAGATAGCCCATAGTTATACTCCGAGAGCTGGGGGAAAATCTGCGTAAAACTTGAATCAAGCGCTCCATTATTTTCAAATTTCTCCACGGCAGCCAAAAAAGTTGACTCTACAACTGCCCCGATGGCCACCACTTCGCCATTAGGCAGTAGAACAACATTATTTCCGTATGGGTTGCCATAAGAATCTGTCATGTTGGTAGCGACTTTTCCATTCACTCCGAAAGCGGAGTCGAGAATGACAGACTGGGCGGATAAAAAGCTGGAGATAATAGCCAGTGTTAAACAAAGTGCAACCTTTTTCATAAGACCATAATTTCGTTTGTGAAGATATTGTAGGGGCGAAGGTGGGGAGAAATTTCTATGAAAATTTATAACGCTTTTTGGCCCTTATTCTCACCTATCTATATCTCAACGTGAATTGTCTTCCTGACGGGATCTGTCCGCATCAAGTGCGCTTTGCCCGAGTATTCGCCGTTTTGATGGTGCAATTTTATTGAATAG
>JACMMM010000544.1 GCA_014379065.1 Saprospiraceae bacterium | reverse complement strand
GCCATTACCAAACGATTTATCGCCAATGGATTGATAAAATCCACGAGGGTACTATCGGCGACATCATCGCTTCGCGAGTCTATTGGAATATGGGCGCGCTTTGGATTCGCGCCCGCAAAAAAGACCAGACGGAGATGGAATACCAGATGGACAACTGGTACTATTTCAACTGGCTCTGCGGCGATCACATCGTGGAGCAACACGTCCACAATCTCGATGTGAGCAACTGGGCGAAACAGGCCTACCCTATTCGTGCACAAGGTTCCGGCGGTCGGCAAGTGCGCATCGGAAGAGAGACCGGGGAAATTTATGATCACCACACCGTCGAGTTCGAATACGCTGACGGCTCGCGGATGTTCAGCCAATGCCGACAAATACCCGGCACAAAGGACAGTGTAACCGAGGGTTTTCACGGCACCAAAGGCACCGCACCTATGCCAGGCAAAATCCTTTCTAGCAAAGGCAAAACGCTGATGGACTATGATGACAAAAAAGATCCCAACCCTTACCAAGTGGAGCACGACGAACTTTTCGCGGCCATCGCTAAAGGCGAATACAAATTCGCCGATGCCGATAATGCCGCCAAAAGTACCATGACCGCCATCATGGGCCGCCTGGCTACCTATTCCGGCCAAGTCGTGGAATGGGACACCGCGCTCAAATCACAGACCGTGCTCATGCCCGAAATGCTGGATTGGAACGCTTCGCCGAGGGTGCTTCCTGGGACGGATGGGATTTATCCTTGTGCGGTGCCGGGGGCCGCTAAACAATACTCCCTATCTTTCAGTATCACGAACGCTTAATTTATGGACTTTTTTCTGATGGTGATTTCTGGCGCATTTTCTTTCTACTGGGTGTTTTTATTTACTACACATACATATTTGCTGCTCATATTAAGCCAATTGACCTATACCGATCAGATTATCCCGTTTGAGTTAAGCACCCATCCCAAGCATTGTCTTTCTGTCGGAACCCGTTCACGCCAAGTGCGCGTTCCCCGGGTGCTTGCCATTGAAGGGCCCGGGGAGGCAAATGCTCGGGCTGAGCGTACTTGGCGTGGACGGGTTCCGTCAGAAAGGCAAGTCAATGCACGCTCGCTGCCTCAACGGGACTCCCTCCACCGCTACGAATTCACCCACCCACAAATGGGCACCGTGTTCCGTTTGGTGATGTACGCTGAATCAGAAACCCAGGCCCAGGCTGCCGCTACACAGGCGTTTGCCGCTGTTGATTCTTTGAATGCAAGCATGAGCGACTATCTGCCTGACAGTGAGCTGAGCCGACTTTGCAACCAATCTGGCAACGGGCAATCTGTTGAGGTTTCCGAAGACCTTTGGCAGATTTTGAAACTTTCTGACCGATTTTCCCGACAAAGCGGAGGGGCTTTCGATGCGACCGTCGGGCCACTCACGCGGCTTTGGCGCAGGGCTCGGAATTTGAAAGAAATGCCCGATTCTGCGAGAATTGAGGAAGCAAGGCAAATGGTTGGTTTTCAAAATATTAGTTTCAAAAAAGGCCAAAAAATAGAACTCAAAAAAACCGGAATGCGCCTCGATTTGGGCGGCATTGCCCAAGGCTACGCAGCGGATCGTTGTTTGAAAATTTTAAGGCAAAACGGCATCCGGCGAGCATTAGCCGATGCCGGGGGCGACATTGCACTAGGGGATGCACCGCCGGGGGAAACTGGTTGGACGATTGAGATTCCGGCAAGTCAAAGTAAGGAGGTGACTTCAAGTCACCTCCTTACTTCGCTTCGGCTAGCCAACTGCGGCATCACCACCTCGGGTGCGACCTTCCGATATTTGGAAGCAGGCGGCAAACGCTACTCCCACATCGTAGACCCACGCACGGGCTGGGGGATGACGCACCGGGTGCTGGTGACCGTTCAAGCCCCCGACGCAACGACCGCCGATGCTTGGGCAACCGCCATCAGCGTTCTGGGCGAATCAGGCTGGAAAAAGTTGAAACGAAAGCATCGGAGATTGAAGGCATGGTTGACTGAGACTCCAATCACTGCTCACTAATCACTTAACACTAATCACTAATTATCCCCTTTTTCGGGGAGAGAAAAACCCTCGTTTCGGTGGATTGTAGGTGGGATGCGGTTGCGGGCACTTTTGTGCCATCATTTCGCAACCACTATCTAAAAACATCCACCATGCGATTACTTTCTTACTTTCTTCTGCTAGGGTGTCTCACCCTTTTCTCTTCCAACCTTTTTGCCATCACTTTTGTAGGTGGCTTTGAAGGCAATGTTTGGACCGACTACCGAAACTGGGATCCTCAACAGGTGCCCGGCTCGGGCGACGAAGCCGTTATCCCACAGGATCGAGGCGTGACTGTCAACGGCGCAATTACCGTCGGCTCCCTCATTCTCAGCGGTGGCCTCAACAGCGATGGCAACCCCAACTCCAAGCTGACTATTGTCTCCAGTTTTAGTTGGATCAATGGCTCGGTCAGTGTGCCAGTTTTTCTCGAATTGGGATGTGCTGGTCTCTGGCAAGGCAACGTTGGCATGAGCGCCAACATCACCAACCATGGTCAGGTGACCTGCGATGCTGGCATCACGATCAGCAATTCTGCTATCATCAACTACGGTGAACTAGATGTAGTGGGTACCCACAATATTGGGGTTTACTATTCGCCAGCCACTGTCGAAAACCACGGGCTGTTGAAAAAACCGATCATCGACCCAAGCACCTATTCTATTGGTGTCTTGCTGCTCAACCACCCCGATGGCGATATCGTGGTAGAAAACGGAGAACTATACGCTTCCATTCATTGCCAACAATATGGCGATGTGGAAGTATTGTCCGACGCCACTTTTCACACGCACACCCTGCAAATCTATGACGATGCTACTTTCACCGGCGACGGCAGGCTTCACATCACGGGTAACGGTGCCACAGCTGAAAACACCAATTCTGTCACGGTGGATATCGCCGAAGTAGAACTCAATGCCAACGGCATCGGTGGCGCTGGGGACTTGGTTTTCACCCAGCATTTCACCCATATCAGTGGCGGGCTAAACAACCACATGACCACTTTTACAACCAACAGCGTAGTGGACGTAAATCCGGGTGGACTTCCGGGCCTTACGAATACAACCATCAACAACGGCACTTTCAACTTCAACGCAAACTTTACATTCAGTTATGGCTCGTTGACCAACAACGGAACGGTCTCGTTCAATGGTGCACATACCGTCGGGATTTATGCCGCTTCACCTGGCATTTACAACCATGGTACAGCAATCAAACCAGTGACTTCGATCGGCACATTCCTGTTGAATTTGCCCCTTCACAATGAATCGGACGGCGATCTGCTCGTACAAAAAGACGAGTTGCATTGCGCTGGAGGTCTCGATAACAAGGGCGACGTGATTGTTTCTGCAAATACGACATTGCGTGTAAACGACACCCATATCTTCAACGGAGCCACCTTAACCGGGGCAGGAACTTACATAATCCAAGGCAATGGCATTTATGCCGACAACACCAGTCCTGTTTCGATAGATATTGCCGAAACAAACATGAACTCAAACGTGGGCGGCACTGGCCCACTGACTTTTACGGCTCATATCAACTGGACAACAGGCGGGCTTAACACCCCTGTCACCTTCGCATCCACTTGTATCGTGGATGTGAACGGCAACGTTGGCATCTCGGTCACAGCTACCAACAATGGCACGATGAACGTCAATTCCAACATGACGTTCAGTTATGGCGGTCTGACCAACAACGGTCTCATGTCGCTCAACGGGCCTTACAGCATTGGTATTTACGCTGCTTCCTCAGGTATATTAAATCATGGAACAGTGCAAAAACCCACGAGTTCAGCCGGTACGTACACGATGGGCGTACCGCTCTACAATGAATCGGACGGTCACCTTTTCGTGGCTGGAAATGAACTGCATTGCAGTTCAAATCTTTACAATTCGGGTGAAGTGGTGGTAAATGCGGGCTGCACCTTGCGTGGTAATGCTATAGAAGCCCGAAATGGCGGAACATTCAACGGCGCCGGTACTTTTATTATCCAGCATAATGGCCTGACTGCGGCCAACACCAGCCCGGTTTCCATAGATGTTTCAGAAGTAGTTTTGAACGCAAGCATCGACGGCGCAGGTGTTGTGAGCTTCACGAGCCATGTGAATTGGACGCAAGGCGATTTATCCGCACCCGTCACTTTTGCGCTGGGTAGTGCGGTAGACATGAACCCTGGCGGCGGTCATGGCATTACCGGAACGACAACCAACAATGGCACATTGAACATCAATACGAGCTTTACGCTCAGTGCCGGACAAATCAACAACAATGGTCTGATTTCCCTCAATGGAGCCCACTCCATTGGGATATACTACGGCACACCTGGTGTTTTCAACCACGGCACGGTGAAAAAGCCGACAGGCTCCACAGGCACTTATAATTTCAACGTCCCCCTTACCAACTATTCTGACGGTCAGGTGATCGTGCAGGAAGGCATACTGCGCGTTGGATCCGAATTTAAGAATGCAGGTAGCCTCAGCGTATCTGCCGGTGCGACCTTCAAAGCCGACCGAACTATAGTACAAAATGGGGCAAGTTTCAGCGGTGCAGGTACTTATTACATCACCTACAATGGTCTTGACGCCCAGAATACTTCCAACATCAATTTTGATGTAGCAGAGGTAATTATTGAATCAAGCCTAAATGGAAACGGCCCGATCACATTCGCCCATCATGTAGATTGGCAGAGTGCGGGTATCTCCAACCCAGTTACCATCGCTATAGGTGGGGTGCTCGATATTACAACCAACGGATACCACAGCCTTGGCGGCGATAACCCCTTGACCAACAATGGGACTATAAACATGGAGAACAGTGTGAGCGGTGGTACGATCAACAATAATGGGACCCTGAATAAAACCAATACCGGCGACCTGAACATATATTCTACGCTCGTCAACAACGGTACGGTCCAGATAAACGAAGGCAATCTTTACCTCAAATCCTTTATTAACGCTGGAACATTGAATATCCCCACAGGCGCTTCTGCGATTTTGAACGATGAAAACTATTACAACCCGAATGCATTTAATGCCGGGACGATCATCACTGGCGGCGGTACTTTCCGTCTGGAAAGCCACTGTTCCATAAATGCCGACCTGACGATTGACGTTCAGCATTTTGTGTTGGCTGCCGATTATTATGCCATCGAAGGCGCTGGATCGCTCACGTTTGCACACGACTTTGAGTGGCAATCGGGTTACATTCAAACTACGGTGGTGATTACTTCGAGCAATACTTTGACCATTACGGGTGGCGGCTT
>JACMMM010000543.1 GCA_014379065.1 Saprospiraceae bacterium | reverse complement strand
CGAAGTTCGGCGAGCGGTTGGTTGAGTGGCATGGGAGACGGGGTATTAAGATATTTGGATATTGCCTGTGTGCCAGTATACAGGGGATAAATTCCGTTGGCAAATGTATTATTTCTCAACCAAAAACACATTCGCCATAATATCTTAATATCCGAATATCCAATTCATCACCTCGTCAACACAATATAATCCTTCAACAACGTCTTCAAAAATTCAACCCTGTTGTTGGGCCGCTTTTCCACGCCAAGCAAGGGCATAAGGTGCGTTACGAGGTCTTCCAACAATTCCTCGTGGGCCTGGTTGGGGTAAGTGCTGAGGCGGGTTAGGGCGGTTTTGACAAAAATCATGTCGCGCTCGCTCAGGGTGCGCACTTGGGGATACACCGGTTGGTAGTTCGAAAGCGAAGAAATGTTGAGAATGTCGGTGAGACGAAAAGCGTAGTTGGAACTTTGGAGTTTTATAATGGTGGTGTTGGCAGCCATGTCACCGAGACGCTGGGCTTTGGCCGTGGTTTTGATGAGCAACCCGCCCACGATGCCAAGGCAAAAAATGGAATCCACCAACTGAAGCAATGCACGCAGGGTTACATCGCTCCATTCGGGGTCTTTGCCGTCGAGCCGCACGACTTTGGTGCCGAGCGCCATTTTCCCCGGACTTTGCCCGCGTTTCAGGATTTCAAAAAGGATATTGTAAAGAAAGTAGGCCAAAAAAAGCATGACCCCAAAAAACACGCCCCACCAATTGTCCATGCCTCCGGCAATGAGCATGATCAGGATAACCGCCAAATAATATCCAAACACGATGATAACCGTGTCGAGCATCCAAGCCAGTGCCCGTTCTCGCAGCCCGGCGAGCTCGTACTCGATGGTGACGTTTTGAGTGGTCCGAATTTCGATGGTTTTGTTCATGTGTTGGTGATTGGTTTATCGGTGATTGGTGGACTGGTGATTGGTGGACTGGTGATTGGTAGACTGGTGATTGGTTTATTGGTGATTGGTCGTGTCCCAATAGACTAATCAACTAATAAACCAATCACCAGTCCACCAATCACCGATAAACCAATCACCACTATACTGCTACCGCATACTCCCGCAGCGCCTCATTCAAGGATACTTTTTTGTTCGTGCTTTCCTGACGTTGCCCAATGATAAGGGCGCAAGCAACCTGATATTCCCCGGCTGGGAATTTTCGGGTGTAAGTTCCTGGGATGACTACCGAGCGCGGCGGCACTTTGCCTTTATAAATAATAGGTTCTGAACCTGTTACATCAATAATGTGGGTGCTTTGGGTAAGCACCACATTGGCGCCCAGCACCGCTTCACGCCCGACGTGTACACCTTCCACCACAATGCAGCGTGAGCCGATAAAACACTCGTCTTCGATGATGGTTGGGGTGGCTTGTGGCGGCTCGAGCACCCCTCCAATGCCCACGCCCCCCGCGAGGTGGACGTTGCGGCCAATTTGTGCGCAAGACCCAACCGTAGCCCAGGTATCTACCATCGTGCCACTACCCACCCATGCCCCGATATTGACGTAGGAAGGCATCAGAATCACACCCTTTTCGAGGAACGAACCATATCGGGCAATTGCTTGTGGCACGACTCGAACGCCCTTTTCGGCAAAACCAGACTTAAGCGGGATTTTGTCGTGGTATTCAAAAGGCCCAACCTGAATGGTCTGCATTTCCTGAATGGGGAAATAGAGCGAGATGGCCTTTTTTATCCATTCGTGGGTAATCCACGTTCCGTCGTCCTCCCCTCCTTCGCTCTTAGCTTCGGTGGGTAAACATTCCGCGACTCGAATCTTGCCTAAATCGAGCAATTCAATGGTGTCGCGGATGGCTTTTTTCGTCTCCCAACCTTGCAGTAGAGAACGGTCGAGCCAGGCGGCTTCAATGGTGTCTTTTAAGTCTGTCATTATTTTTTTGTAAAATTGAAGATCATTTCCCAACGCTAAAGTCGCCAGATATAGAGAACTCAAGTTATGTTTTTCTATCTACACAGTATCGATGTTTAGCCTAATAAGAAAAGTAAAAGAAGCTGACAATGCCCCCTCCTTCGCCAAGGCTACGGCGGGTAAAAATGACGCAATGACCAATGACGCAATAACGACCTACCCCGTCAACAAAACCGCGATCAAATAATCCGCCAACAAGATCAGAATATCGGAATACACCACGGCGCGGGTGCTGGCTTGACCGAGTTCGATGCTGCCGCCCCGCACAAAATAACCCTGGTAGCAGGATACCGTGGTGAGGATATAGGCGAATACAAAAGACTTCACGTACATCATGAACACATTGTACGGCACAAAAAAGGAGCGTACCCCTTGGATGTACTCATCGTCAGTGATAAGTCCGGTAGGTACGCTGGAGAGATAGCCGCCACCCACCGCCACAAAGGCTGAAAACGTGACCAAAAGCGGAATGACAAAAAGCGCGGCGATCAGTTTGGGGCTAATGAGGTAAGCCGCAGTATTCACCCCCATTACTTCCATCGCGTCAATATGTTCTTTTTGGCGCATCCCACCGATTTCGGCGGCCATGTTGGAGCCGACTTTGCCGGCCAGCACGAGGCAGGTGATCGTAGGAGAAAGCTCGATGAGCGCCAAATCGCGCACGATATAGCCGATGTAATAGCGCGGCACCAATTGGCCGTCCAATTGATACGCAAACTGGATGGCAGCCACCGCTCCAATAAAAATCGAAATAAGACACACAATGATGAGCGAGCCAACACCAATGTCGTTCATCTGGCGCATGGTCTCTTTCCAATACATCGAGAACTTTTCGGGGCGTCCAAAAGCCTGCTTCATCATGATCAGATAGCGCCCAAAGTCGTAGAGGAAGTTGTATTTTGAAGGCAGTGATTGCATTTTTCGATTGGTTCGATTTTTTGATTGGAACGATTGATTCGATTGGGCAAATGTAACGTTAAGTCGGCAGTCGAAAGTTGTATTTCGTAAATCACAAAACCTCGCCCACCACGAAGATACTGCCGATTACAAGAATCAAATCCGTTGGCGCAGCAGCTCGTTTGGCGGCCTTGAGGGCGTTGCGCACGGAGCTGTAGGCCCGTCCATGCAGCCCAAACCCGGCGGCTTTTTCACGCAGGATTGCTGCCTCCAAGCCTCTGGGAATGTTGGCTTTAGCAAAATAATACCGCGCTTCTTGTGGAAAAAAGACCAGTGACTTGTCAACGTCTTTGTCATTCACAAAACCAGTCACAATGTGAAGGCGTTGGTAACCTCTAA
Source organism: Saprospiraceae bacterium (assembly GCA_014379065.1). Taxonomy (GTDB): domain Bacteria; phylum Bacteroidota; class Bacteroidia; order Chitinophagales; family Saprospiraceae; genus M3007. The sequence goes on along the minus strand of JACMMM010000543.1, from coordinate 9,415 downwards.
GGTTTCTAAAAACCTTAGAGGTTTGATGAATCTCTTCAAACGCCAACTGTAATCCCGCCTCATTGTGGGCGCTGTCGCATAGAATGGTGGGGTTGTTGCCGATAATTTGCCAGCGGCCCATGAATCGGGTGAGCGAGCGGAGGTTTTTTAGGCCAGTGCGCAAAACCTCGTAGGTTTCTAAAAACCTACGAGGTTTAATCTGTACGAGTATTTCATAAGACTGCAAAACTGTTGCGACATTCTTCGCCTGAAATGGCCCGGAAATGTCTGCTTCCAGATTTTCGAGGAATAAGTTTCCGTCTTTGTAAACGTCGTATATCGTTGGTGTTGAAAGTACCCCGGAACTCCGTTCCGGGGAAGATGTACCACCCCCGGAACGGAGTTCCGGGGTACTCACCCTAAAATGTTGGTCGGCAAAAACGATGGGAGCACCTACTTCGGCGGCTTTTTTCAAAAAAACAGGTGCAGATTCAGGGTGTGTTTCACCGATGACAACCGGGATGCCGGGTTTGATAATGCCCGCTTTTTCGGCGGCAATAAGGGGCAAGGTTTCACCCAACAAATTTTGGTGGTCGTAACTGATGTTTGTGATCACGCTCAGTAGCGGGGTGATCACGTTGGTGCTGTCGAGCCTTCCGCCCAAACCGACTTCGATGATGGCGATGTCCACGTGTTGTCGGGCAAACCAATCGAAAGCCATCACCACACAAAGTTCAAAAAACGAAGGCTGGATGCGCTCGATGACTTCGCGGTGGAGGCCCACAAAATCAACGACTTGTTTGCGCGGGATGTATTGCCCGTCCACTTTTATCCGCTCCCGGAAATCTTTATAGTGCGGGCTGACATAAAGCCCTGTTTTCATCCCCGAAGCCTGACAAACGGCGGCAAGTATATGGCTCACCGAACCTTTTCCATTCGTGCCGCCCACATGGATAGAGCGAAATTTTCGATGCGGGTTGCCCAAATATTCACAGAGGGCAATGGTATTGGTCAGGTCGTTTTTGTAAGCTGCCGCCCCAATGCGGTGAAACATTGGCAACTGAGCGTAGAGGAATTCGAGCGTTTGTTTATAATCCACGGACATACCAATTGCAGCCGCAAAGTTGGGTAAAATCTTTTGCGATGGGGTCTCGAAAGGAAGCCGCATTTTTGCCGCTGCCTGGCACTGAGAAGGGAAGTCCCATACGGGGTTTTGGAAAACGGATCTGAAAAAACTATAAACAGGGATTCCCTACGGGAAACGATATGTACGGCCAATCTTTGTCGGTAAAAGTCGTTTGGCCGCCCAATAAAACAGATTTTTTCTCGAAGCTCGTATTTGTCCAACGTCCAACGTCCAAAGTCCATCATCCAAAGTCCATCATCCAACGTCCGCTTATGCACCCTGTTGACACCCTGCACCTACACTTCAATCCCAACCAAATGATCGTGCTGAACCTGGCCATGGCCTTCCTCATGTTCAGTGTTGCGTTGGATGTTAAGTTCTCCGATTTCCGCAAAGTGGTGGAGTTCCCGCAGTCGGTTGGCGTGGGTTTGCTGGCCCAGTTTCTGGTGTTCCCGCTCCTCACGCTGGGTATCATCGTGTTGTTCAAACCGCCGGTAAGCGTGGCCTTAGGCATGGTGCTAGTGAGCATGTGTCCGTCTGGAAACATAACAAATTTCCTGGTTCACTTTGCCAAGGCCAATGTGCCGCTCTCGATCACACTCAATGCCATCATCATTCTTTCGGCCACGTTTGTCACCCCTGCTGGTTTTTTGTTTTGGTCAAAGTTCGTCCCCGATTCTGAGGCGTTGCGCCAATCGTTTGAGATCAGATTTGTAGATATGGCTTTGATTATCATTGAGTTGATTGTTGCGCCCTTACTTTTGGGGATTTGGCTGCACGAGCGAAAACCAGATTTTGTGGCCCGCATTCGCACTTGGGTGCAGCGTTTTTCGTTGCTGATTTTTTTCGCCATACTTGTGCTGGCTTTGCTTGGCAATCGAGAGAATCTTGCTCAATACCTCGGCTTTGTTTTTCTGCTCGTGCTTGTACACAACGCCGCCGCACTTTCCAACGGATTCCTGTTGGGCACGCTCTTTCGACTGCCAAAGCTCGACCGACGCACACTGGCCTTTGAGGGCGGTGTACACAATACCGCGCTTGGGCTGTTGCTCATTTTCAACTTCTTCGGTGGACTGGGTGGCATGGCGCTGATTGCCGCCTGGTGGGGGATATGGGATTTGGTGACGGGGATGGGGCTGGCGTATTGGTGGAGGAAGAGGGTTTGATTTTGGATTTACGATTTTGGATTTACGATTATTTCGATCCGAAAAAGGGCAGATTCGTAACTTTTTCGGATCGAAATAATCGTAAATCCAAAATCGTAAATCGTAAATCCAAAATCACTCCTAACCCCTACCTTCGCCCCCATGCTCCTCACCCTCCTGCACAAAGAATTTTTGCTAGAATTTCGCCAGCGCTATGCCTTGAGTGGCATTGTGTTGTACGTGTTCAGCATGGTTTTTGTGGTGTACATCGCGAGCATCAAAGTGAACGCACAGGTGTGGAACGTGCTGTTTTGGCTCATTGTGTTGTTTGCGAGCATCAATGCTGTGGTGAAAAGTTTTGTGCAGGAAAGCGGGTCCAGGCAATTGTATTACTACCAGATTGCGGATCCTTCTATGCTGTTGTTGGCAAAAATAATTTACAACACCTTGTTGCTGTTGACCTTGAGCGGGCTTTCGTTTGGCGCTTACAGCCTGGTGGCAGGGAATCCAGTGAAAGACATGCCCTTGTTTTGCCTCACCGTGGGATTGGGTAGCGTGGGTTTTAGCATCGCTTTTACGTTCATCGCCAGTATAGCGGCCAAGGCCAACAACTCGGCCACCCTGATGGCGATATTGAGTTTCCCCGTGATTTTGCCCATCTTGCTCACGCTCGTGCGACTCTCCCAAATCGCCCTTCGGCTTATCCAAGACACTTCTTACAAACGCGACATCATAAACCTGTTGGCGATTGATGTGATATTGTTGACGCTGACCTTTGTACTGTTCCCCTTTATTTGGAAAGACTGAGTTGGAGATATTTGGATATTGGGATATTGAGATATTGTTTCAACAGTACACGGTTCCTTCAATATCCCAATATCCCAATATCCCAATATCCCAATATCCAAATATCCCAATATCTAAATATCAAATATTCAATCATGTGGTGGAAAACCCTCTCCGTTCTGCTTGTCCTTTATGCCCTTGCTGTGGGGATGTTCGTGCCGCTTAAACCCGGTATCGCCTACGTCAGCCCTGAAACCGCCAAATCAGGCGATTCGCTGCGGCTTACCTTGCACGGCTACAACACTTATTACACGCGCAGCCGCGCTGAAGAAATTCGGGTTTGGCTGCAATTTGATTCGGCTCAAGCCGTGATGGGAAAAAACCTGAGGATATTGAGCGACACGACGCTCGAAGCGAGTTTCATCCTTCCGGCGGATTTGCCGCGCTCCAGGCCATCGGTCATGCTCAACGCCATTCTTGATCACCCATCTGATGGCGTTTCGCTGCTGCCCTCGGCGGTGGAGATTAAGCGTGACACGACGGCAAACTCAAGGACCTCATGGAACCAGAATCCTGTGCAAAGCCTTCATATCATAAAGGATTTTAGTTTCCCCTACCGCAACGTCATTTACGAGAGCATCCGCAACACGTTTTACCATGTGCCGAGGTGGTTCGCGCTGATGTTCCTTTTCGCGGCTTCAGTGTTAAGTAGCGTACGGTTTTTATTAAGCAAAAAATTGGACTTTGACCGCCGAGCCTCGGCGCTTGCAGAGGCTGGGCTGCTTTTTGGCATTATGGGTTTGGTAACGGGGATGCTATGGGCCAATTACACCTGGGGCGCTCCCTGGAGCAACGATATCAAGCAGTTGATGACTGCCGTGGTGCTGCTCATTCATCTAGCTTATTTCATCCTGCGCCGCTCTTTCGACGAGCCGGAAAAAGGAGCGCGGCTCTCGGCGGTCTACAACATCTTTGCATTTGCCTCGCTCATTCCGCTGCTTTATATTGTGCCTCGGATGTTTGCAAGCCTGCACCCTGGTTCGACGGGCAACCCCGCTTTTGGCAGTCAGGATTTGGACAATACGATGCGCATGGTGTTTTACCCAGCCATTTTGGGCTTCACGGGCATTGGCTTTTGGCTGGCGCAATTGCGGACTCGGGCCAAAAGGGTGGAGGATCGGATGATTGGGTTGGATTGAATCATGAAATATCCAATATCCAACAAGGAATTTCCAATGTCCAAGTAAGCGCTGAGTTTGCCCACTCACGTTGTCTTTTCGGCTTAAGGCAGCGACGAATCCCAAACGCAGCGCTTACTTGGACATTGGAAATTCCTTGTTGGATATTGGATATTAAAAAAAGCCGCTTCGCAAACATTGCGAAGCGGCTTTTTTTAATCCCTTTTTTTACCCCAATTACCTGAAATTCAGGTGCTTGATCGAGTAGTAGCAAATCGTGCCAAAGCCAAAAGCCAACATAGAGTGGAACAGCACGAAGGCTGTATTGTCCGTTGCAAGGCCAATAACCGCCGAGGCCAAGAACACCAAAGACATTACGCCTTCCGCAATCGTAACCCACGAAATTTTGCGGGCCATGTACGATGCCTTTTGCAAAGAATTTTGTTGTTGACCACCGTTGCCACCGTATTTTGGCGTCCGCACGAAGGCTGAAACTTTGCCGCGCAATCCTTCTATCACAGCCACAGCATTGTAGAGCGAAAGACCGAGCGACATTGGCATAAATGAAAAGAACAAGCCAAAGAAGCGCGCTTTTTCCCAGAAAGTAGCCGGTGCGGTGCGGTTGAGCGCAGCCGTGATGTTGGCCGTGTAAGAAATAGCGGCTACCGAGAACAAGCCCAATACCGAGAACGAAAGGAAGTGCGTGGAGATGCCCAATTCGCTAAAGGCGAATGCCAATGGCACACTGCTCACCGCTGCGATGAACACCCACAAGAACACCCCGTAGGCCGTCAACTGGCTCATGGCGTGCATTTTTTGAATGCCGTTGAGTTTGTCGGTATTCCACACGAGTTTCATCAGTTTGCGCACGTTTTGTGCGCCTCCTTTGTTCCAGCGGAATTGCTGGCCTTTCAGCGCGTTCATGTCTACGGGCAATTCAGCCGGGCTGCCGAGTTTTTCCAGGTATTGGATTTTGTAGCCCAGGATTTGAGCGCGGAAGCTCAGGTCGAGGTCTTCGGTAAGCGTATCGCTGGCCCAGCCTCCTGCTTCGTTGATGACATCTTTGCGCCACACGCCGGCGGTGCCGTTGAACTGGAGCAGCAGGTTGCCGTACGAACGGCCCGCTTGTTCCACCGTGAAGTGTACGTTCAGTTGAAGGGCCTGAAGTTTGGTCAACATGCTGTAATCAGCATTGATGTGCTCCCAGCGCGTCTGTACAATGGCCACTTTTGGATCTTCAAAATAAGTCATCGTCGTGCGGAGGAAGTCGGGGCGGGGCGTGAAGTCAGCGTCGAAAATGGCGATGAACTCACCCTTCACCAAAGGCATTGCCTCTTGGAGTGCGCCTGCTTTGTAGCCTTGGCGGTTCACGCGGTGAACGTGTTGAATGTCGAAGCCTTCTGCTTTGAGTGCGGCCACTTTGGCTGCCACGATGCTTACCGTTTCGTCAGTCGAGTCGTCGAGGACTTGAATTTGGAAGCGGTCTTTTGGGTACTCTTGCGCAGCCACATAATCCATGATGCGTTCAGCGACGTACATCTCGTTGTACATCGGAAGTTGCACCGTTACAAAGGGCGCATTTTGGTCGGTCGCGCCGTATTGTGTGTACCGAATTTCCGGGTTCTCCTTGTGGTACTTTTTGTAGAGGTACAACAGGTGGAACTGGAGCAGCGCGTAAATCGTCACCCCGCTCATAGCGAGGAAATAGATGAGCAGCATCAGGTAGCCAAAATCGACAAATGCCTGATACTGAAATGCCTCGAAAAGAGAATGAAGACCGTACATATTTGAATTGGTGAATGTTTTTATGGTTGATTTGTTGAATTGGTTATTTGGTGATTTGAGTGCCTAAGCTTGAGTGCCCGAATAACCAAATCAACATTTAACCGAATCAACATTTATTCAAATTAACAAGCGAAATATCGTCGCAATGATCTTCCAGCCTGCCAAAACCGTCCCGCGTATTGTTCCCGAAACCTTGCTGTACCCTGCGGCTCTTTTGCGATACCGCACCGGCACTTCAGAGCAGTTGAGTTTCATTTTTGCTGCCCGCACTTGCATTTCCACCGTCCATCCAAAATTTTTGTCTTGCATCCCAAGGGCCTTGAGTTTGTCCCACCGGATGGCTCGAAAAGGGCCCAAATCGCTGAATCTATATCCGTAGAACAATCGAATCATGGCTGGGGCCAGCCAATTCCCGAATTGCTGCGGGAGGGTCATTGCGTCTGCCTCCATACCACCAAGCCTTCGCGAGCCGATTACCATGTCCTTGCTGTCGTTCAAAATAGGCGCCACCACTTTTGGCAGTTCCTCCGGGAAATCTGAATAATCGCCATCCAAAAAGACCACTATATCAGGCTGCTCAGACGGCGATAGATTTTCTAGGTAACGCATCCCGGCCAAACAAGCATTGCCATATCCGCGCTCCGGTTGGCTCACCACCACTGCTCCGGCTGCTGCTGCCACTGCTGCTGTCTGGTCCGTAGAGCCATTGTCGCAAACGATCACTTGTCGAACCCAATCTTTGGGAAGCCCGGCCAGTACAAAAGGCAGGGCTTTTTCTTCATTCCAGGCCGGAATCAGCACGTCAATCTTTGTTTTTAACTCCATTCTACGTTGTGAGGCCTGGCATACAAACTTTCGCCCTTCCTAAAGCGCAGCAAAAGTAACAAAGGCAGTTAAGAGAAAGTTAAAACTCTTAAGATTTTGAGGTTAAAGTTTTGCAAACGGGTGCCGCCATTTTTCCTTGCCCTTTCTACGCGTAGAAAGCGCGGTAAATTTAGGCAGTAGGGCAGACCCCCAAATCATGTTTTATAGATATTAAAGAATCATGTTGGAGATTTTTGCAAATTACTTTATTAGCCTGCCTCCCAGAAGGATGTTCGGTTTTTGATTTTTGCACAAATCAGGGGCAATCTTTGAAAAAGGCCTTGTAAAAATTAATGCTTCAAAATAAAACCCTCTTTTTGGAAAGTAAAGTGCACTGTGTGTGTTAAAAAATTAACACTCCAAAATTGTCTCACTGTAGAACTTTGAAAGAGAAATTAACACCCTCAAACCCAGTCGTTTTCCAGATGCGGCACTAGCTGTGCATATCGTTTTCCCGGAGGGAATTCCTGTTTATAGTTTTTTTAACGCCATTTTCCAAATCCCCGTATGGGGTTTCCGTTCGCAGTGTAGGGCAACCCCATACGGGGTTTTTAATGATTGGTTCTCAATACCCTATAAACAGGAATTCCCTACGGGAAACGATATGCACAGCTACGGCTTGGCGGTAAAAAAAAATACCAAGCAAACATTCTTTCAATGTTGCTAGATTTGGCCGCCGATTCTACTCCCACTGCCGTTTTTCCTGAATGATAATCACTATGATTTCACCTCCTTAGGCTTCCTTAGGCAGGTATTGGCCACTTTTTACAATTCATTCCCAGTGCTATGGCGAATTTTTACTCGAATGTTTTTGCCCGCAATCTTCTGACTTCATGCTTTTTAGCGTTGCCCATCGTAGCCTCTGCCCATGACCCAGGGGGCCCAACCAATCCCGATTCCCTTGCAAATTTTGGGCACTGTACCACGCTTATTCAAGTTGATACCAATTGTGTGACACACGAAGTCACCCTTTCTGCCTATATTTATTGGACATGGACTTTTGTTCACCAGCCGGTAGTGGCAACTTGGAGCAATGGATTGAACGCGCACAAAATCACGGTCGTCCCACCCGGCACCTGGAGTTGGGACCCTGGCATAACTACTTGCGAAGTTTGGCACCAGTACAACCAGGTTACCTTTGACAAACCCTTTTTTGACGGCCCGGTTGAAATAACAGGCCCCACTGCCATTTGCCCCGTTGACGATTTGTTGGAGCTGAACACCAACCTAAATTATTACTCTTTCTTCGAGGAATTACTTTGGAGCCCGCCCAACCCCGCAGGCGATTTTGAGCCTTTCCCCATCACGCAGCCCGGGACTTATGGCCTGACCGTTACAGATGCTATGGGTTGTACTTCCTCCGACCAGATTTCGGTTATTGAAGTGCCGCTTTTTATTCCAGCGGTTGCGGGCCCTGCCAGAATGTGCCCGGAAGGCGATACCGCAACGCTTTCTATTGTGAATCCCGGCGCTTATCAATCCTTTGAATGGGACAATGGAGATACCCTTTCTCCAATAACCGTTTTTGACCCAGGCGTGTATCAAGTAACGGCCACCGATAGTCACGGATGTACAGGCGTGGGCTCCATCGGCGTCCTGTCTGGAGAAGTCGGCGCGTTTAATATCTCCGTTTCAAGTCCCACTTTGTGTCCCGGCCTGTTGGATACACTTCGGGTGCTGGGTGGTTTTATCAACTACTCCTGGTCGAACAATGTAATGGGCATCACCAACATCGTGAACCAGGCGGGTACTTATACGGTCACGGTGACGAATGTTTATGGCTGCACGGGTACTTCGAGCGCAACGGTGGCGCCTTTGCTCCCACCCGTCATTCAGATCGCCAGCACACCCTTATGCGTGGGCGACACCGCTGTTTTAACCACGACTGGGGGCAGTTTCCCGCAATATCATTGGTCTTCAGGAGAAACAACACAGTCCATAAATGCCTTGCTGCCAGGCACATACAGTGTGACGGTGAGCGGTGCAGGCATCTGCGTGACTTCGACGAATATGGCACTGGGTTTTGCCCCTGCACCCACTACCATTATTGATCCGCCCGCGATTTTGAATTGCTTGGTGAACCAAACGACCCTCAACGGGAGCAACTCCAGCTCAGGCCCAAATTTTCCTTTGATTTGGACAACTCCAAACGGACATTTTGTTTCCGGCGACAGCACTTTAAACCCAACCGTTGATCAGCCCGGCACTTATATTTTGAGCATTGTCAACGCCACCACGGGCTGTTTTACCAACGACACAATAGTTGTACCGCAAGACATCGCCCCACCACCGGCGGATGCTGGCCCAGCCGCAATGCTCACTTGCACTGTTCAAAACTTCGGCATCGGGCCAGTGCCCACACCTGCCGACCCCGACCTTTTGCCCTCATGGTCAACGTTGGATGGTAATATCCTGTCGGGTGACTTTAGCTGGATGCCCAATGTGGACCAACCCGGCACCTACACCGTGACGATAACCTACGCGCTGAACGGTTGCACCAGCACGGCCAGCGTCGTGATCGGGGAAGACATCGCCCCGCCGACCGTGCAGAT
>JACMMM010000542.1 GCA_014379065.1 Saprospiraceae bacterium | reverse complement strand
CCGATCCACTTGGGCGAGGCTATCGCACGTTTGCCGCAATGGCCATGATTTATTTTGGCTCGAAAACCCAAGCAGAGCAGACCGCCCAAAGACTCTGGCGTATGCACTCCGCTATAAGAGGTGAAGCCCCAAGCGCTTATTCGGCCACCAATCCAGACCTGCTTTTGTGGGTACTGGCCACGCTTACGGACACCACTTTGCGGGTATATGAACGTATGCCGCTGCCTGGTTTGCCACCCGATTGGCGGGAACGATTTTATGAAGAAAGTAAGATTGCCGCGCGTTTACTGGGTATTCCAGAAGCGGTGTACCCAGTTGATTTGAAAGCGTTTGAGACCTATTTCAATGCCATGTTGGAGGGCAATTTGCTGGGCAGCACCGATGCTTGTCGCGAAGTAGCACAATCCATCGTCCAGCATCCAAGAGCACCCAAAAAACTGGTAAATCTACTGGCTACTGGCTGGCTGCCCGAACCTTTGTGCGCACGTTTGGGCATCCCGGTGAGCAGGGACGCAGCAGTAAAGTTGGAGCGATTTCAACGGCGCTATTTATGGGCTTATCGTTTGATTCCCAAAACATTGCGCTGGAGCCCGGCATACCATCAAGCGCATTACCGGATTGCGATGGCGCGTGGGGAAAGCCCAACATGGATGGGGCGTTTTTTTCATTGGCTGGGAAAATGGATGAAAATTCCGATGGGATTGGGGAAATGTTGAGGGTTTAGAGTTGAGATCGTTGAGGGTCTTCGCTCAACGATCTCAACTCTAAGCCCTCAACGATCTCAACCCTAAACCCTAAACATCCTCAACCCTCAACTTCCCCCACCAACCACTTCTTAAACTCCGCAGACCGCTCCGTGCTCACGATGGTCTCCAGATCCACAGTTGGCGGTTCAAGGTCTACTTTGACCCTGCTTTTGGAATAAGGGTGCATTTCCTTTATGGCAGCCACGTTGATGATGAACTGACGATTGATGCGGAAAAAAACAGCAGGATCGAGCAGGGTCTCCAACTTGTCGAGCGGATAGTCTATGGGGAATCGTTTGGCGGTGCTGCGCGTCACGAGGAAGCTGATTTTGTCCTTCGTGTAGAAATAAGCCGCATCGCTCATGTCCACCAGCCGGAAGCTGTTGCTGAAGCGAATGAGCATACGGCGGAGGTAGAATTGCCCGCCCTCCTGTTGGCGCAACGTTTGGAGCAAGCCCGAATAATCAGCGGCAAGAGCAGTCGGCTGGAACACCCGCTTGTATTTTTCAAGGGCTTCTGCCAACTCATTGACTTTGATGGGCTTGAGCAAATAATCCACCGCATTCACCTTGAAGGCTTTGAGCGCATATTCGTCGTAAGCCGTGGTGAAAATGACGGGGCTTTTGACCTTGACGTGTTCAAATATCTCAAAACTCGAACCGTCGGCCAAGTGAATATCGAGCAATATTAGGTCGGGTTGTGAATTGGTTTGAAACCACCCAATGGCGGCTTCCACACTGTCCAGGCGGCCTACCACCGTGGCTTTTGGCGCGACCTCAGCGAGGAGTTTTTCCAAGCGGCGGGCGGCGGCATTTTCGTCTTCGATGAGCAGAATTTTCATAGTTGACCGTTGGCTGTTGACTGTTGACTGTTGACTGTTGGCTATTGACTTAAAAACGTTACCTTTGAAAAGATGACTGTTGACTATTGACATTTGGCTAATTTTCACACTTCATCTTTACACACTTTAAACCATTTGATACCATGCGCAACTTTAGAAAATATGATATTTGGATCGATGGAATAGATTTTTCTATCGAAATCTACAGCATAACGGGTTCCTACCCAAGCGACGAACGCTTTGGCTTAATTTCACAGATGAGGCGAGCAGCTGTTTCAATACCCTCCAATATAGCGGAGGGAGCAAGCCGAAAATCCAATCTGGAATTTTCCCGGTTTATTGAGATAGCGCTCGGTTCTTCCTTTGAATTAGAAACCCAACTCATCATTTCGCTTCAACAAAAATATATTTCAACAGAAGTAATGGATGTGCTACTTCCACCATTGCAATCTCTCCAATGCCGCCTGAATGCCCTTAGAACAACTCTTCTAAGCTAAATCAGAGATCAAAGGTCAAAGGTCAACAGTCAACGGTCAATAGTCAACAGTCAACAGTCAACAGTCTCAAATCGGCACTTTCACCGTAAAAAACGCCCCATTGTCGTTCACAATCACGGGGCGTTCGCCCAAAAGTTGATAACGGTTTATCAAGCTTTGCAGTCCAAAACGCGTACTCGCTTCGGGCCTGATTTTTTTCTGGATGTTGTTGCGAATCGTAACATAGCCATCTTTTTCAGAAAAAATTTCCACAGTAAGTGGTTTTGAAGCCGTGATGACGTTGTGCTTTACGGCATTTTCCACCAACATTTGCAGGGCAAGCGGCATCACCTGACCTGTTTGCCCATTCAGGCTTGACACAAGCCGGAAACCTTCCTCATAGCGTTTTTGTAGCAGGAAACTAAAACTCCTCACCAGCTCCATTTCTTCTTGCAGGCTGATAAAATCGCGCTCTCGATACACGATAATATTTCGGTAAAAATCTGAGAGGTGCTCCACATACTCGACCGCTACCTTTGGATTTTCCTCGATGATCGTGATGAGCGTATTAAAACTGTTGAACAAAAAATGCGGGTTAATCTGGCTTTTTAATGCCTCAAACTGTGATTCTACCCTTTCTCTTTTGAATTGTGCCTCACGTTTCAACGTGGCTTCCCGGTTGCGCACGAAAAACAAAATCAAACCCGTTCCCGAAGCCAAACACAGCAATACGAACCACCATTCTTGCCAATAAGGTGGCTTGATGACGAACGACCACGAAGCCTCCGGCACTTTTTCAAAATTGCCATGCTCGCTGGTCTGTACCCGGAAAGTGTAATGGCCCGGCGTCAAACTGGGATAGGATGCCAAATGATCTTTGGACACTTTCCAATCGGGGTCAAAGCCCTCCAACTTATAGCGATAGCTTACGGACTCGGGGTTGGTAAACCACAGTCCGGCAAAATTGAAAATGAAGTAATTGTCGCTGTAAGAATAAGTACTTATGGACAGAAAATCAACCGCTTTTAGCAAAACTGACACAGCAGTAATGCTCGGTCGGGGATCATCCACAAAGGCTTCGTCAAATGCCGCAGAGCGCATGATGCCCTCCTTCCCGCCAAGCCAAACATTGCCCAGCGCGTCTTGACAAATTGCATTTAGATTGACCCCACTGCTGGGTGCTCCGATACTCGCATCACAAAACATCAAGTGATTTACTCGTTCGGGATTCAGGAGATCAAAACCATTCTCGTAACCAATCACGATAAGACCTTTACCATCCACAGCGAGCCCGGTGATGCTTTGGTTGTGCAGTCCATTTTCTGTTGTAAAACGTTGAAAGACACCATTATCAAAGCAAAAAAGCCCTTCACGGTCGGTGCTAAACCAAATACGCCCACGCTTGTCTTCTACAATGCTGTAAATCGTTTTCAGTATGGCGCCTTTGGCCTCCGTGAAGAAATGCACGGAGCCGTTTTCCATCACGGCCAAGCCCTTGCCATCCGTGCCAAACCACACACGTCCGTGACTGTCAGTAAACACTTTGTAAACGTAACTGGTACCCAGTTCGGGCTGCACCTGAAGTTTTCCCCTCCCATCCATGTTCATGGCAGAAACCCCTCCAAGTGTGGCCAGCCAAACGTTCTGTCCGTCGCCGCCGATGCTGAGCACACTGCCATTGGCCAACCCGTGTCGTTCCGAAAACTGACGCAACACACGCCCTTGCTGATCGAGCACAAAAACGCCATTCCCAAAAGTGCCCGCCCATATCTCGCCTGTGGGGGATTCCCAAAGCGATATGACGTTTTGATTTATAATCTTTTGGAAATCACGTACCCCGGAACTCCGTTCCGGGGAGAAGACGTGTGTTGCCCCGGAACGGAGTTCCGGGGTACTTTTTTGCAAAAAAAGCCCCCCTTGACAACCCGCCCAGAAACGTCCTTGGCTGTCGGTGAGCAATGCCTGTATATTGGGAAAACCTGGCTGCCAGAAGCCAAAACGGACATTGGCAGAATACAGTGCTCCTTTATCCAGCACTGCCCACAGCAATCCTTCGCGGTCTTTGCAAAGAGAATGTGCTTTTATGTGGCGGAGTGCATGACCCTCAGGCAAAGGTTGTACCTCGCCAGAGGCCAAATCAATACGCACCAGCCCGTCACGACTGGTGCCCACCCACAGCTCACGGCTGCCAAAAACAGCCAAACAAGTCACTGCTTCAAAAGCCCAATTTTGGGTTTGGAAACTTGGGCGAAGGGTGGCCGCATCAAAACACAGGACGCCTTTTTCATGTGTTCCAACCCAGATGTTGCCCTGTTTATCCGCCACCAGCGCCGTCACAATTTCGTCGGGAAGCCCATTTGTTATGCTGAGGTTTTGTAGGTGCTTTTTGCCCATTTCAGGCATGGTGCAAATGCTGATGCCGGCATCTGTAGCGGCCCAAATACGGCCTTGGGCATCGGTCGCCAGAGCGTAAATATCGTTACTCGCCAGCCCATCATCGGCAACATTGAACTGGTAAAGCCGATTGTTTTTCCACACATACAGTCCCTCGCCGTAAGTGCCAAACCAGCATCCGCCGGATTTGTCTTCCGCAAAAGCGGTGATTTTCTGTTTGGGCAAACCCTCTTCGATTTGCCAAAGTGAGAGATGGGGAGCGTACTTTTTTTCCGCTTCAACATCGCCTGTGAGCGCAGGTGGGAAATTGCCGGCTATTGGCACATGACCTATGGCGCCATTGCTAAAGCCTGCCCAAATACGTCCCTGCGACTCAAAAAGTGCCGTTACGCTGGCATTGGAGAAAGTATCTGCCAAGCCGATGGGCTGAAAAGAAAGTCCGTCGAAGCGGAAAAGCCCTTTTCCTGCGCCGCACCATAGCCAGCCGTGACTGTCTTGCAGTACGACCGTCATCTTGGCTCCTCCCAGCGTTCGCAAAGGCTGTGGGCGAAACATGGGGGTTTGTGCAGCAATTGCGAGGCTGCATACAAGGAATAGGAATGTGTGGAAAAATCGCTTCAAAACAAAGGAGTTCAATTGCCAGTTGCTTCCATCTCGGCTTCTACGCTTATCGAAACCTCTTCGGCAATTTTCTGGTAGACGATGTGTGGGATGCTGATATTGTGATCGGTCAAGGGTACAGTGAATTGGGATCGTATGCGGAGTTTTTTACCTATCACTTCCAGCTCGCTGCGGATGATGCGCTCTTGTTCTACACCGTGTACTAAGAGTTTGCCTTTTGCCCGCACCAAGTATGTTCCATCTGTTTGAAAATCAATTTTTTCAATGATTTTCCCGGCAAAACTGAGCTTCGGGTATTTGCTGCTTTCCATGTAGTTTTCATTAAAATGCTCGCGTTGCAGTGGGTTGTTGAAACCATTGAAAGAACTCGTCTCTACCGACCAGGCGAAGCTATTGTTCGAGGGATCAATGGCGCCGCGGAGTTTGTGGCTACGCGCCTGAATGGTTTCGAGGGTTGCTTCTGAATTAAAAGTGACTTTTCCGTTTTCGCAGCGGTAGGGACCCGTAGGCTTCGGAAAGCTTAGGGTCCCCAAACTGCAAATTAGAAAAGTGGGGGCAAGGAAAAGCAATCGCGTTCTTGTGTTCATCGTCAACCAGTTATGTTGGTGAAGTTACAACAGGAATAAAGTTGCAAACAGAGAAATAGTTGCTGAACGGGTAAAAAAGGCGTCTGAAATGGTACGTTCTGAAGACAGTCCCTCTATATCAAGCAGCGAATCCAAGGATAGGCACGTCATAACCTAACATTTAAAATACAATCTGCCATGCAAAAAATTTCAACCGCATTCCTTTTCACGGTTTTGGCCACGGCCTATTCTTCAGCACAATCCAGTCATTTTGATGCCAATCTGGTGCATAACTGGAATTATCTTGACCGCGATCTTGAACTTTCGGCAGAGCAATTTCTCAACAAAAACGGTTTCAAAATCAGCTTGCATTATTTCCAAAACACCGCAGAACAAAACTTCAACTGGCAAGACAAGCCTCGGGCCACGAACTTCGCTGAACGCTTGGGATTGGGCATCACATACCTCAGGTATATGCCTATAAATGAATCGAATATCGAATTGTACCCCTACTTTAAACTGACAGGCTTTAAGCTCCGTTACCAGACACAAAACGAGACTTCGGGGCTATTTTCAGAACCATCCAGTTGGAAATTCTATTCTGGAATAGGCTTGCAGGTGAAAAGCAAACTTTACCGCAGACTCTACCTGAGCGCAAGTGCCGATGCTGGTGCGCGGTGGGAAAACGACCGTTATCGTCAAACAGACTTATTCAATGGGATCGCTACTGGTGGCTCTGTCGGCTTGGCGTACAGAATCCGAGGATAACTTGATTACAGCACAATCTCCATCTGGATATTCGCCCGTTTGAAATCCTTGTTTTCAAGCGCAACACACCTAAAGCCTAATTTGAAGTACAAATTGATGGCTTGGTAGGCTTTGCTGGCATTGGAAAGCAGGAAGACGCGCTTTGCGCACAATTGGCGGGCACGTTCCAGCGCGGCAACGCCCAGCAATTCGCCGATTTTTAGTCCACGAGCGCTTTCAGCCACCGTCATTTTTGCGAGTTCAAGCACCCCATCGCCAAAAGGCTGGAGCGCGACCGTGCCCACGATTTCCTCATCTTCTTCGCGTTGCGCCAGCAGCACCGCGCCTCCGCCGTTAATAAAATATTTTTCGGGGAAATCGAGCGTGTCGATATCCACTTGCTCTACCTCGTAGTCCTTGGAAATCCAGGCGATGTTGAGGTCTTTCCAGGCGTTTTGGTAAACGGGCTGCCAGTCTATTATGCGGATCATGTGTTGGTGATTGGTGAAGTGGTGATGGGTGGTTGGTGGATTGGTGGATTGGTGGGGAATTTAGGTGGCAACTTGAAGTTGCCACCTAAATTGCTCCGCAAAAAACACCCCGCAAGCGACAAGCGCAAACGGGGTGTTTCGATGAATTTGGTCATATTGACACATTGACCACATTTTTTACCCGCCGTAGCCTTAGCGAAGGAGGGATCACATTGGCCACATTAATTATTGGTCACTAACGATGTAAGAACGCTCTTTGATAAACGGCGACACAATCATAAATAATACAGCCGTAGCGGCGCAAATGCCGACAAACAACCAGAAGAAGCCTGCGCCGTGGAACTGTGCGAAGAATCCGCCGCTTTTGATGTTGTTCTGTATGACTGAAACCAGTACGTTGCCCAAAGTGACGCTCAGAAGGAAGCAGGCCATGATGG
>JACMMM010000541.1 GCA_014379065.1 Saprospiraceae bacterium | reverse complement strand
TTTTTAGGGTCTTATTTTAGTTGCTTGAAACGCTGTTATTGAAGATAGATTGCGTTTTGTATTTTACTATTTCTTTTTTAGTTCCAGCACTTTTTGCTCCGCAGGGGTGATAATGGCAACAATAATATCTTTCATCAACTGCTCTGGCGATTCGTATTCATGCACAGGGTAAAACCCATGGATAATTACGAAAATGATCGAACATTCCATATTCGCGCTGCTCTTTCCAGATAAGCGGCACAATAGGGACAGAAGGATTGTCAGGTACAATTCCCCGCAATTCTTGTGGTATTGATTGGGCATCTGTGATATCCGCAATAACAAAACGAGACATACGGGCGAGGAGATTTACGGTTTCGTCCACGCCTTCTTTAAGTATTTTCAAGTGTTCTGGATTTACCATATTCAAGTTGTTTTTTAGAATATGCAGGTAGCAATTGACTCAAAAGTAAGCTCGCATTATCCATTCATCGAGTGTCATCCCGAACGCAGTGAAGGAACTGGGTAAAAGCGGAGTGGGTGTTTCCATCCTTTGCAAGCGCAGTTCCCTCACTGCGTTCCTAATGAACCGCATGTGCTGTTGGCTGAGGAACGAGGTCAAACCCGAGTTTTTTAGCCATTTTCAGAAGCATTTGTTCTTGCTTGACTTTCAAGCGTTTATTATATTCCTCTACACCTTGCTCGACAAATTGGTGTCCGTTTTTAAGTAAATTATAAACCCAGACAGCAAGTTTTCTGGCAGTGGCCATATTTGCGATCTTGGGACCTCTTCTGGCACATATGCGTCGGTAAAATGAGCCGAGAGCCAAGAATTTGCTGACGGATAAAGATTGAGCGGCTTCTCGGAATATCTGGCCGGCGCGCGTTTTGGCCCGATTCGTTCGGCGCTTATTTGTTTTGCCACTTTGGTGTCGGTTTGGGGTCAAGCCAAGCCAGGCAGTGAAGTGTTTAAAGGTCGGCCACCGGCTTATATCAGTACCAATTTCGGCCAATAGTTTGAGGAAACTTAAATCGGTTAACCCGCTGATTGTAGCAAGGTCCTTACCCCCCATCATCGTTACCAGCATGGGATGCAGGTTTTCGATTTTGGGCGCGTTGTGCCGTGTTGGCTTTGACCGATATAATGTTGGGTGGTCTTGTGGGGGGGGCAGGTGTTCGTTTATTTCTTGCAATAATTTTTCAATTTCAGCATCACAAGCCAATATCTGACGGTCATAAAATTCATAACATTCTACGGCCTGACGCAAAGCAAAAAGATGTTCGCGCTTGAAAACACCCTGAAGGGACAACACCACTTGTTCGCGCTTTTTGTTCAATATTTGCTTTTCACACAAATCCGCCAATGCTTCGGCATTACGGTTGCCGTTTAGGATTGATTTGACAACACGCATCCCGCTTGCCCCCGTGATTTGGCTGATCACCTGTTGTAAGCGAATATTCATGCTCGTTAGGGCTTTTTGGATATGCCCAATGTGTGCCGCCCGCATTTCAATGTGGTCGTCCCGCAGCCGAACATAACTGCGTAGTTGCCGCGTATTTTCCGCTGGTATAAAGGAGCGGCGAAGCAATCCGTACTGATGCAATTGCTGTAACCATTGACAGTCTGACACATCGCTTTTACGCCCCGGAACATTCTTTACATGAGCCCCATTAACTAAATAAACCTCAATGCCAGCAGACTCTAGCAATTCATGCAAACTATACCAATAAACACCAGTGGCCTCCATGGCCACCGTCTCAACCCCTGCTTTTTTGAAAAATTCAACCAAAGTGTGAAACGATGCAGTAAAAGTGTCAAAGTTTTGAACCTCATGACCGGGAACGAAGACAAAAACCTTCTCCGCACCAATGTCTATTCCGGCGCTGCGTGGATGAATGATTTGAATGTCGGATACCATAATACAGTTGTCTGGTTAAAACTAACTGGCATGAAGCCCGGCAATTTTTTGGTATAGATATGCTCCTAAACGGGATTATTGTCGCCAATATCACCAAGATTTTAACCCTTAATTGCCAGAACAAACCTCAGGAACGAGTAAGAAACATCAAGGCAGTAACTGTTACACTGCTTCAGACCAGGGCGCCAAAGGTACGTTCCAGCGGTTCATTCCCGATTTTAAGCGCCATTTTTGGTGCTGAGGGCCTCGGGATGACACTCGATGAATGGACAATGCGTCCATTATTTTTACCAATAATCAATGGGCAAATCGCCTTTCGCGATTTCTGCCGGGTCATTTAGAAAACGCCATTCGGGGTTATACGCAGCAATGAGTGCCACCTTCTTTTTTCGTGACCAACCCTTGTTTCCTTTTCGCGAGCAATGGCAATGCGAATGTCTGGATAGTACTCATGGTAAATCAAGTTGTAGCAATGGTACTTACCAGCAAAGGTCCTTTTTATACCCATGCTATCTTGACGGTGTTGTTCCATGCGCAAGTTAATATCGTTTGTGACACCTGTGTAGAGTACTGTGCGCTGTGGATTGGTGGTAATGTAGATGAAGTAATTGTGGAATTTCATTGGTGTGATGGTTTAGGTTTGCAAAATAGAAGCCGTTCAAAAATAAGGGACATTTTTCATTGATGCAACTATTGAGATGTCATGACAGAATTAATTCAGTACGGAGTGGATGTTTCCATCATTTGCAAGCGCAGATCCCTCACTGCGTTCGGGATGACACTCGGTGAATGGATAATGCCAGCTTACTTGTGAACCAATGGCTACCTGCTTCCAAATAACATTTCCAAAAAAAATCTGGATAAAAACAAACTGGGTCGCTGAGCATACAGCTCAACAACCCAATTTCCTAATATCTCAATATCCAATTATCTCAACACTATCGCGCAAACGCCACCGCCCGCTTCTCCCGAATCACCGTAACCCGGATCTGCCCAGGGTAC
Source organism: Saprospiraceae bacterium (assembly GCA_014379065.1). Classification (GTDB taxonomy): domain Bacteria; phylum Bacteroidota; class Bacteroidia; order Chitinophagales; family Saprospiraceae; genus M3007. The sequence goes on along the minus strand of JACMMM010000541.1, from coordinate 3,051 downwards.
TGCATCTCGTCCTGAATCTTTTGCGAGATAAGGAATGACAGGTCGTCGGCGTATTGGTCTGTTACTTTGTCAGCCTCCACAATTACGCGGAGTTCGCGGCCAGCCTGCATGGCGAAGGCATTGGAAACACCCTCGTAACTGCGGGCAATTTCTTCGAGTTCGCCGATGCGCTTGAGGTAGTTTTCCAGGATTTCGCGCCGTGCGCCAGGGCGTGCGCCAGAGATGGCGTCGCAAGCCTGGATAATGGGCGAGAGGATATTGTTCATCTCGATCTCGTCGTGGTGAGCGCCCACGGCGTTGATGATGACGGGGTGCTCGCCGTGCTGTTCGCATAGTTTCATGCCCACGAGCGCGTGACTGAGTTCGGTCTCTTCCTCGGCTACCTTGCCGATGTCGTGGAGAAGACCGGCACGTTTGGCCATCTTAATTTGTTTCGGGTTCATGCCAAGTTCGGCGGCCATTATGGCGCAGAGTTCGGCGGTCTCGATGCTGTGTTTCAGCAGGTTTTGGCCATAGGAGGAACGGAAGCGCATACGACCCACCATACGGACGAGAGCGGCGTTAAGGCCGTGGATGCCCAGTTCGATGACCGTGCGCTCGCCTATTTCGACAATCTGTTCTTCGAGTTGCTTCTGCACCTTGGCCACCACTTCCTCGATACGCTGCGGGTGGATACGACCATCGGCTACCAGACGTTGGAGCGACAGGCGGGCAATTTCGCGGCGCACAGGGTCGAAGGAAGAGAGCACGATGGCCTCGGGAGTATCGTCCACAATAACCTCCACACCCGTAGCCGCTTCAAGGGCACGGATGTTGCGGCCTTCGCGACCGATGATCTGGCCTTTCATCTCGTCATTTTCGAGGTTGAAAACGGAGACGGTATTTTCAATAGTAAACTCAGCGGCCATGCGCTGAATGGTCTGGATGACAATCTTTTTGGCCTCTTTGCTGGCGTTGAGTTTGGCTTGGGTGACGGCCTCGCGCACGATGGTCTGGGCCTCGCTTTCGCTTTTGGCGCGCACTTGTTCGAGGAGTTGATCTTTGGCGTCTTGTTGACTCAGTCTGGCGATGGTTTCCAAAGCCTTGATGCGCTCTTCGTTGGCAGCGTCAAGCTCTTCTTTTTTCTTCTGGACGATTTTGAGTTGCTTGTCCAGGTTTTCGCGCAAGGTTTCTATTTCTGATTCGCGGGTTTCGAGGTCGCCTTTTTTGGTCTCAAGTTCTTTAATACGCGCTTCAAGTGCGTCGTTCTCAATTTTCAAGTCCTTTTGCTGAGAGGCGATCTCCATCTCCAAATCTTTGAGTTCCAATTGCCTTTTGGTCTTCTCTTCTTCTACTTCCAAACGCATTTGGGCGTAGCGTTCTTTGGCCTCCTGTATTTTTTGCTGTTTAATGCGCTCGTTTTCGGCTTCGGCATTGCCCACGATTTTCTGGGCTTTTATAGCGGCCTCGTCTTCTACACGTTTGGCCGAAAGGCGCGATTCCTGAATAATGAGGTCTGCTTGCCGGTTGGCTTCTTCGACGGCCTTGTTGCCGCCTTTTTTTGCGGTCAAGCTGGCGATCAGGTATGCGGCGACACCTCCGACGACCAACCCTATAATGATGCTAGTTATATCCATGATTGTTGAATTGTGATGATTCGGTTTGCGTTATTGTGAAGCCCGGGTCACTATGGGCTAGTGTATTTTTGTTCTAATTCATGCTGGTTGTTTGGGCTTCCATTCTGAGTCGAAGGCGTATAGTTCTTGGAGAATTGCGTTGGCCACTTCGCCTATGCTACCACTTCCATCTATTTCCACAATGTTATCATTGTTGTGTGTTCGCAAAAAAGAAATGGCTTCGTGATATTTTCTGCGCGAATCGGACAAGTTCTTTTCAAAGAGTTCTTCGGGCTGGTTCCTAATTTTCATCCGCTCATAACAAACCTGGTCGCTCACTTCAATAAAAAAAATGATGTCTGGTTTTTTCGCTTTTTCATTCAATGCCAAAACGGAAGCGTAAGGAAAATCATCACTGCTCTGATATACCAAAGAAGATAGATAATAACGGTCGCTTATTACGATACGGTTCTTGTCGCCTTCAAGCCATGGTTTGATTTCCCGGTCGCAATGGTCCAGCCTATTTGCAGCAAAAGCCAATGCAAGCACTCTTGGCGTAAACGTCTTAATCTCTTTCATCAACACTTGACGTATGAACAAACCCGCACAAGATGGGTCGTGCGGTTCATACGTCAACATTACTGCCCCCGATTGATTTGATTGTTCGAGCACATGGACCAACTGCCGCGCTACGGAGGTTTTCCCAGAGCCATCTAATCCTTCTATTGCAATGAACAGCGATTTTTTTTCCATAGCGCTCATGCTGTTATTTCCTGATTATAGCGCCCAATTTCCCTTCAAACACGCCCACCAATTGCCCCATCAATGCGTCAATTTCCTTATCCTGCAGGGTCTTTTCAAGGTCTTCAAAAACAAAACTGACGGCGTAGGATTTTTTGCCAGCGCCGAGTTTGCTTTCGTCTTCGAACACATCGAACAAGTTCACTTCCTTCAACATTTTCTTGGCCGTTTTGGCCGCCAATTGGCGGATGTCGCCAAAGCCCACCGACTGGTCAATCACCAGGGCAAGGTCGCGGCGAACGGTCGGGAATTTATTGAGTTCGGTGAACTGAATTTTATTGCTGCCCAATGCTTTCAGCACGTTTTCAAAATTGAAATCGGCGAAAAACACAGGGTTTTTGAGATCCATTTTTTTCAGAATTGTCGGTAAAACGGCACCAAACGTAACCAATTCCTGTGGCCCACGATGGAATTTGAGGGCATATTGGAACGGCGCTTCATTCAAGCTTGTCTCTTGGAATCCGCTCATGCCCAAGCGCGTCAACAGGTTCGTCACGAAAGCTTTCAACGTGAAAAAGTCCACCGTTTTCTTGGCCACAGGTTGCCAACTTTCGGCAGAATGGATGCCCGTCAAAAAGATGCTTAAGCGGTGGGTTTCCGTTGACTGTTGACTGTTGACTGTTGACTGTTGACCGTTGGCCGTTGACTGTTGACT
>JACMMM010000540.1 GCA_014379065.1 Saprospiraceae bacterium | reverse complement strand
GGTCAACAGTTAACGGTCAACGGTCAACAGTCAATGGTCAATAGTCAACGGTCAACGGTCAATGGACAACGGTCAATAGACAATAGTCAACGGTCAACAGTCAACAGTCAACAGTCAACGGTCACCCGTCCAACGTCAATCATCATGCGAACCCTCTATCTCATCCGACACGCCAAATCCAGTTGGGGCAATCCCGGCCTACGCGATCACGACCGACCGCTTAATGAACGCGGCCTTCACGATGCGCCCAAAATGGCTCAACTGCTTGTAGAACAAGGCGTTAAACCTGACCTTTTGGTGAGCAGCCCTGCCAAACGCGCCCTCACGACAGCGTTGGTTTTTGCCGAGGCCTTTAACCTGGATGCCGGGGAAGTGCTCCGCGAGCCCAATATTTACGAGGCGTTCCCCCAAGAAATCTTGCGCATTATCAGTGCATTGCCAGACTCGGCGCAGTCGGTTATGTTGTTCGGGCACAACCCCACTTTTACGGAAGTCGCCAACCATTTTATCGAAAACGACTTTATTGATAATGTGCCGACTTGCGGCATTGTAAAAATCACTTCCACCGCTGCAACCTGGCAGGAATTTTATGAAGGAAATTCCAAAGTAGCAGCCTGTTATTTCCCAAAAGAGGTTTTATGAAACTGGATATTGGATATTGGATATTGGACGTAGGACATTGGACATTGGACATTGGACGTAGGACATTGGACATTGGATATCGGACTGGGCATTGGGCAATCATTGCTATGCTTGGATTTTGCTGTTCCTGTCAATCAAACGCCCCTGACCAGCCCTCGATCCCGGACGAAAAAATTGCACGGATCATGGCAGATATTAGCATCGCAGATGCTGCCACCACGGGCCTGAGTGGGTATGTGAAAGACAGCCTGATGCAAACCTATTTCAAACAGGTGTTCGAGATGCACGGAGTAACCATTGAAACATACGAAAAAGACCTCCGAATCATTGCCAAAGACCTTTCTCGCATGGAGGGCATTGTAAAACAGGCAGATGCATTGCTGACAGAAGGCGGCGTGGACCCGGAAAATGGCCCGTACAAATAGCCCTGTCACTTCAAACAAACACCACCTCCATGAATATAAACGCTAGAAACATTACTGCCCGCTTGGGCATCCAAATGCTGTTCTGGTTTCTTGCGATTCCTAGTGTCGGTGCCATTTCAGACACGATACCTGATCTGACAAAACAAACCCAGCGCGGTGATTGGCTTCGGCTTCCTTCCGGGAAAGTAGTCTGGGTAGAAATGCTTGACACTGAAGACGAATCGGATGAATTTGTGGACGCAGGGCGCGGATTAGAATCATCCCATCGAAGGAGCAACCCGGCTTCGTGTGTCACATCCAATTTTGCAGGCGTCGTTCGAAAAAACGCCAAAACCATCCCCCACAAAGGCTGGGCTAAATCCTTTGCCACTTTGGACAAACTAGTTGGATGGCTTCCCAGCGATTCTTTAATGGCCCACCACGAGCCACCCATCCGTGGGGGATCAGACAGCAAGCGCGTAGCGGAAGAGCGCCGCAATGTGAAAATCAAGCGCGCTTGGCTGCTCGGTGTTTATCGGGAGGAAGACAACGATTTTCACGCGGTGCTTTGCAACCGTTCTAAATACGATAATACCGCATTGCTGTTCAGCATAGAGGTCAGTGGCCTCCCGGAAAGATCTAGCGTTTCCCGTTGCACTTATCGGAAGTTGGAAAATGCCCGCAAAAAACTCATTTCCCGACTTGGTGACCTTCGTTGTGGCAACACTTTTCTCTTCCCGCAAAATGGACTGCCCGTCCAAATAAAAGGATCCTTGTTCTTTGACAGTCAACATGCCGGCCAAACCCATGGCCGCAAAGGATTGAACCCAAATTCTGCTTGGGAAATCCATCCTGTTACAAAGATAAAGTGGCTTGATTGATCTCTTGCGGGCGGTTTTATAACGGAGACATTAATTTGCCAGCACCTTTGCCACCAAATCGGCGGCTTCTTGGAATTCCGTTGCACCCATAACCTCAAGGCCGGATTCGTCAATGATTTTTTTGGCAATATCGGCATTGGTGCCTTGCAGGCGAACGATCACAGGTACAGGAATTTTCCCGATGGCTTTGTATGCATCTACCACCCCTTGCGCCACACGGTCGCAGCGCACAATACCACCAAAGATATTGATCAAGATGGCTTTTACATTGGTGTCCTTGAGGATAAAGCGCATGGCGTTTTCTACGCGCTGCGCATCTGCGGTTCCGCCTACGTCGAGGAAGTTGGCTGGGGAACCACCTGAAAGTTGAATCAAATCCATGGTCGCCATGGCGAGGCCTGCGCCGTTTACCATACAACCCACGTTGCCGTCGAGCTTTACATAGTTCAGATCCATTTCTTGCGCCTCCACATCGGCAGGATCTTCCTCGTCTTTATCGCGCAGCAACTCCAAATCTTTGTGACGATAAAGCGCATTGTCGTCGAGCGTCACTTTTGAGTCCACCGCGATGATGCGATCGTCGGAGGTTTTAAGGCAAGGATTTATCTCGAACATAGAGGCATCCGAACCAATAAAGGCAGCGTAAAGTTTTTGCACAAAATCCACCATTTCCTTGAATGCCGTGCCGCTCAAGCCAAGATGGAACGCAACTTTTTGCGCTTGAAAAGTGCGCAAGCCCAGCAAGGGATCAATGAACTCAAAGTACACACGGTCAGGGGTTTCGTGCGCTACTTTTTCGATGTCCATGCCACCGTCGGGCGAGTACATGATAACGTTGCAGCCACGGCCACGATCCGTCAAAATGCTGATATAGAATTCTTTTGGTTCTGCAGCGCCTGGGTAAAACACGTCTTGTGCGACCAACACCTTGCGCACCAACTTGCCTTCCGCAGCGGTTTGCGGCGTAATAAGATGCATGCCGATCATGGCTTCCGTGATCTCGCCTGCCTGTTCGGGGCTTTTTGCCAATTTCACGCCACCGCCTTTGCCGCGTCCACCAGCATGTACTTGCGCCTTGATGACGCACCAGCCAGAATCGTACAGTTCTTTCATTTTTTTAGCGGCCTCCACGGCTTCAGCCGCATTGTGCGCCACGATCCCTTCCTGGATTTTCACCCCGTAAGACTTGAGCAGTTCCTTGCCTTGATATTCGTGAAGATTCATATTTTGTTGTGTATTTGTAGATATGTGGATTTGGGGATTTGGGGATTTGGGGATTTGATTAGCGACAAAAGTACAGCGATTTAAAGTTCTGACTCCTCAGTTTTGAATTTTACATTCCCTTCATTTTACCGCAATGCCGACCCTTCGTCGTCAATTAATTTGCCGCCAATAACCCGGAGGATGCGGGCAGGGAAATTTTGCAGGATTCTATAATCGTGGGTTGCGCAAAGAACCGCTGTATTGTGCTGCTTAGCCAAGTTGCGCATGAGGGTCAGCACATCGTCGCTCGTCTCAGGGTCAAGGTTTCCAGTAGGCTCATCGGCCAAGAGCAGTGCGGGGTTGTTGAGCAATGCGCGAGCGATGACCACCCGTTGCTGCTCGCCGCCGGAGAGTTCGAAGGGCATGGCATTACGTTTTCCGCTTAGGCCAACTTCAGCCAAAACTTCGCCAATGCGCTGGTTCATTTTTGTGGGATCGTTCCAACCAGTGGCGCGCAACACAAAGCGGAGGTTTTCTTCCACATTCCTGTCCGTCAGCAAGTTGAAATCCTGAAAAACGATGCCGAGTTTGCGCCGCAATTCGTGCACATTGTGGCGGGATATGCTGCGGAGGTCGAATCCTGAAACCTCTCCAGAACCGTGTTCGAGGGGCAAGGCTGCATAAAGCGTTTTGAGCAAACTGCTTTTGCCGCTCCCGGTTTTACCGATGAGATAGGTAAATTCACCCTCGCCGATGTTCAAGCTGATGTTTTGGAGGATGATACTTCCATCCGCTTGGCGGATGTCAGCATTGTTGAGTTTAACGATGCTAGGCACTTGTTTTTTTTGATGGCCACCCTGTCAGGATGGTCTGGATTAATATGATTGGTGGATCAAAGCCCCTCCGATTTTACCTTTACGGTTCCGGTTTTATGCCGCAAAAGTCATGCTTTTTTAAATTTTATTATAAAAACCTGAAAATCTGTGCGATAATTGCCCCGCGAAACAAACTTACTGTACGCTTTATGAATTCAAAATCCCTCGTCTTTGCTGTTTTTGCTATTTGGAGTGTCCTTTGCTGGCGCTGGTATGTTTGCGGTCTAATGAATGCCTGCGGGGATGATGCCCGAGCTTCGATTGAAGAAGTTGTGGCAGTGCCATATGACAGAATTGACACATCGTCTGCTGCCCAAACGCCTGAGATACAACCACTCAACAGCGCTCCCAACAGGCCCGTTTCCCCTTCCAATATGTATGAAGTCCAAATGGAAGAAGTCGAAGACCGTATGGTGATTTACTTCCCCTACAAATCCACCCGCAAGGAAGACAACGACGCAATTGATAGTTATTTGACCAACCTGGCCCAAATACTGGTATCCTCAGGTCAAAATGTTACGATAACGGGTCACGCCGATTTCGTGGGCGGGCCAGCAGTCAACTATAATTTCGGCATTCGCCGCGCCTATGGCATTCGGGATATCCTGATAAAAAAAGGAGTGCCCAAATCACAAATCCGCTGCAAATCTTTTGGAGACCGCAAGCCAGTCGCTACCAACGATACACCGTATGGCCGCTATCTTAATCGAAGAGCCGAAATCCGGGTGGGTGATTAAATGGGTATTTGGGGATTGGGTTATTTGAGCACCCGAGCTCGGCCACCCGAATAACCAAATCCCCAAATAACCACATCCCCGAATACCCAAATAACCATATCAACCACTAATCAAATCAACATAAAATATGTTTGAAAATAACCCATTCGCTGCACACACGCTTGAGATCCTCATTATGCTCCTTGGCGCATTTTTCATTGGCTTATGGCTGGGCTGGGTGCTTTGGGGGCGACTTAAAGAAACGGTAGATCGGCTCAGACTTGACAATCAAAGCCTTAACGTGACCCTCGACGCGCTGCGTCAAGAACTTGATGCGCTCAAAACCCGCGCTGTGGTGGCTGAATCCGACAACAACAATTACGTTACACAAGTAGCGAACCTCAACCGGGAAAATACCAGCCTCCGCGAAAAAGTTGCTTACTTGGAAACCGAAGTTTCCGAAGTGCAAAACCGCAATCGTCAAGTAGAGACCGAGTTGGGGCTATCGTATGCACCAGACACCCCTATCGCCGATGATATCCCCTTGGAAATCAAAGAAAACGTGGGGGAAACACCTTCATCCAAGGAAATTGTTTACGAAGCCGAGTTTGTTCCAGGGCCTCATATAGTTCAGCCCCCGGTATTCAGTGTAGAGCCTGTTGCCCCTGAGCCAGAAATATCCACGCCCCCCGTATTCGTCTTGGAGCCCGTGGCCTTGCTGCCCGATCCGAAACCGGAAAAATCGGCCAAACAAAAGCCGCCAACTCAAGTCGAAGCTCCCCCTTCTTCTGCCATCACATCAGATCGTGACGACCTGACCGTGATAGAGGGCATTGGGCCAAAGATTCAGTTGTTGCTCAATCAATACGGCATCTTTAGTTATCGCCATTTGGCTGATGCCGACGTGGTGCGCCTAAAAGAAATCCTAGCCGCCGCTGGCCCCCAACTTGCCATGCACGATCCCGGCACCTGGCCCTCGCAGGCCAATCTCGCTGCCAACGATCAATGGGACACGCTTAAGTCTGTGCAAGGCTTTTTGAAAGGCGGGAAGAAACCTGATTGATAAGGAGTTTGTACAGAATTATTTTTCATCTAAGCTTGACACTTCAAACAAAACATGTAGGTCATTTCAGGTCTACTTGGATGATTTTTTCTGTTTTTTGCCATTAAAAACGAAATAAATGGTGCTCAGCACTGCTTTAAAATTTTGCGCCTTCACCACCCTCAAAAAAAAATTAATTCTTTTTTAGTGTCAATAGCATTCCTTTACTACGTTTGCTCTTAGAAACCTTTGATTCCGCGTAATGCTAAGCATCGCAAGCAGTAATCTTCCTTCACTCACTTGCGCTGCTACCCCCCCCATTTTGCATTTCCCGGCTACTTAATCTCATCATGTTTTTCCTTAACTCTATGACCTCTGACATTGTCAGTTTTGCCATTGTTATGTATGACACAGTCAAATTTCTCCTGTTTCGTTTGTTGATTGATTGATGCTTACCCAAAATTCCAACCAATTACGACCATCCTTTTTTCATTCATAAAATTTTTCTTTCTATGCAATTAAAGTTACTCAAATCTGCTCGCTGGGCTTTTGTCCCCTTGTTCCTGCTTTTGGCCCAACAATCCTGGAGCCAATGCCTCTTTACCTCTCCTTTTGGAAGTGCAACCATCAACACGGCTGGTGCAATCGTGACGATTTCGACTTGCTCTTTTGCCGGAGAATACTCCACTATTTCTGGAGCAGTCTCCGGACAGACCCTGAGATTCACTTCGGTCGCTGGTGATTTTATTACCATCCGTTCCGGGACTTCCAGCGGACCGGTAGTAGCCTTCGGGACGACACCCTTGACTTTTGCCAACACCTTTACGGGTACACTTTATGCGCACTGGGCACTCAATGCAGCCTGCGCTACGCAATCCGTCTGCCGAACTACCACCGTGCAGTGTACCTCCTGTTCGCCCCCACCTCCAGCACCCAATGACCTTTGCACAGGCGCGATTAACATTGCCTGCGGCCAGACCATTAGCAGCACCACCACAGGACAAGGCATTGATGCTGTACCCACCTGTGGCACTACGTTTGGCACAGCGTCGGGCGTGTGGTATAGTTTTGCCGGTGATAATTCAACGGTAACTTTGAGCCTTTGCGGGTCTTCGTATGACACAAAAATCGGTGTGTTCAGTGGGAGCTGCGCCGCACTGGTTTGTGTAACCGGCAACGACGATTTCTGTGGCCTGCAGTCGCAAGTGGCGTTTGTTGCTAATATAGGTACGACCTACTATGTATTGGTGACAGGCTTCAGTACCGCTTCCGGGGCTTTCACTCTGGTGAGAACTTGTGTGCCTCTGCCCGTAACGCCTCCTTGTTTAGCCAGCCCAACCAGCCCAACCAACGGACAGTCAAATATCTGCCCCTCTGCCAACCAGACCTTGAGCTGGCCAGTCTCCACAGGAGCTACCAGTTATGACGTCTACTTTGGAACAAGCAACCCGCCACCTTTTGTAGCGAATACCTTAACCAACAGTTATATTGCAGCCACCCCGACATCATCTCAGTATTTTTGGCAAATCCGCCCGAGGGGCCCAGGTGGTGTCGCCTCTGGTTGCGCCGTCTGGAGTTTCACCAAATCAGACATTATACCACCATCCATCACCTGCCCTGCCAATATCGCCAGGAACAACGATGCGGGCAAATGTGGTGCAATCGTAACCTACTCTACGCCAACGGCAACCGACAACTGTGGCGTTGCGTCTATCGTCCAGCAAAGTGGTGTCGCCAGTGGTGCGTTGCACCCCGTTGGTGCCACTGTCAACGTCTGGAAAGCCAGTGATTTTGCCGGAAATATGGCCACCTGCTCTTTCACAGTGACGGTGACTGACATCGAAAAACCGGTCGCTACTTGTCCGCCCGACCGCACGATCAACAACGACCCGGGCAAATGCAGTGCTCTCTCCAACATCAACGGGGGCTTGGGGCTGGTCGACAACTGTGGCATAGCCAGCACCTCCAACAACGCGCCTACTCCTTTTCCGATAGGTGAAACGGTGGTCGTCTGGACCGTTAGAGACCCGTCTAACAATTCTGGCACCTGCAGCTTCAAGGTCACGGTTAAGGACGCGGAACCGCCTACCGTACACTGTCCCACAAACATCAACACATTGACGGATTTAGGCGACTGCGGCGCGACAGTGAATTTCAACGTAACTGCTAGCGACAACTGTGGAGTAGGCAGCACGGATCTGAGCGATGCATCGGGGTCTAACTTCGGGATTGGCTATACCAATATTGAATTCTCGGCCACGGATGTAAATGGAAATGTATCTACTTGTGCTTTCCAAATCATCGTTAACACCCGTGCAGAGGCCTGCAACGATATTGACGATGACTGCGACGGTTGGGTAGACGAGGCTGAAGATTGGACCGCGCTCGTGAAGCGCTTTGCCAGCGACGGCGTAGCCGCCGAAGAGTATGGTATCAGCGTGGACATTGATGGCGACTACGCTATTGTGGGTTCCAACCAGAAGAACGACAACGGCCAAAACGTCGGTTCAGCGTATATCCTTTTCCGCGACAAGAGCGGTGCAAACAAGTGGGGACAGCTCGTCGAAATTTTCCCTCCGGCCTCCTCGCCAGGCGACCAATTCGGTGCCAGCGTGGCCATCTCCGGCGGTATTGCAGCTATTGGGGCTCCTCAGTTTGACGACCAATTCGGCAACCAAGGGGTAGTTTTCATCTTCAGACAAAATGCTAACAACCCTGCGCAATGGGACTTTGTGAAAATATTGCAAACCAATGACCCTGCCTCTGCCGACAATTTCGGCGCAAGCGTAGCCCTTGATGGCGACCGACTCCTGGCTGGAGCTCCATTCAGCGACGCAAGCGGCAACAATTCTGGTGCAGCGTATATGTTCTACCGCAATCTGGGTGGAGCCGACAATTGGGGCCAGCAAGCAAAACTGCTCGCAACTACTGGTGCTGCCGACGACAACATGGGCGGCAGCGTGGCCCTTGACGGCGATTATGCCATCGTCGGCGCCAACGGTGTTGACGGTCTGTTCCAAAATGCAGGCGCGGCCTATATTTTTGGCCGTAACACTGCTGGCCTAGATGCTTGGGGGCAGGTGGTCAGAATTCGCGCTAACCAAACCGGTCAGAACGACAACTTTGGCGCAAGTGTTGGCATCAGCGGCCCATGGGCCATTGTGGGTGCCGACAGAAACGACTTGAAAGGGACAGACGCTGGCGCAGCCTTTATTTTCTACAAAAACAGAAACGGCATTAACAACAGTTGGGGCCAAAGCCAGATTCTGTTGAACAACAACGGACAGGCAGGCGACCGTTTAGGTAGCGGAGTGGGCATTGATGAGCCTTATGCAGTCGTGGCTTCTAAGGGCGACAACCCATTTGGCGCAGGCTCCGGCGGTGGTTTTGTGTATTTGTTGGACGTCAACACTTGGGTGCAAGTGGATCAACTGACCGACGGTGGTGGCGACGACGACGACGCGCTTGGTAGCAGCGCTGCGATCAGTGGCCGCAACATCATCCTCGGCGAACCATTGGACAACAACGGCGCAAATAGCAATCAGGGCGCGGTGATCGTGTACGGCGGTCTTTGCAACAACTTCGCCCCTGGCAACGAGGATCGCAATGATATAGCAAGCATTTCCGAGACTTCGGTGCACTGCTTCCCTGTGCCGTTCAGCGATGTGCTGAACATCGAAGTGAAAGGCATGAAAGCTGCTGACGCAAACTTGACCATTGTCAATGCAATGGGCCAAGTGGTAACCGAGTTGTACAAAGGCACCATTGAGGGCGACATGCTTTTCCAATGGCAGCCAACTCAAGCCGCCGACGGGCTCTACTTCTTGCGCATGAACACGGGTGAGAAAGTGGTGACCCAGACAATTGTGCGGACTCGATAAGCGCTGAATCAATTGGGTGTTATGACAACCGCCGCTCCGCAACCATGCGGGGCGGCGGTTTTTTTATAAGTTGTTTGAAAAAGGCACATCTAAACAAACAATATGCCGCTTCACGGACAATTTCAGCATTAACCGCCCGGCTTGCTTCAATATTAATATCCATTAGGAGCAATTTCCCATTGTTTCAATTCATATTTGCACCGGATAAGTCCCCCCTATATCTTGTATAAGTTTTATTAGTTGACCCAACACCGCATTACCGTTCATTTCTTGTCTTTTCCAAAGCGACTAATCATGCCCTGCTACATAAGGGCTAGATTTATCTAATATCAATCATCAAGTTCAAAATTTTATGAAAAAACAACTGAACACCTTAGTCTTCCTTTGGCTGTGTTCCGCTGTCGTTGTCTCAGCGCAGAGCAAAGCCGAAAGTTTTCCGGAATTCATCAACATTGATGATTCGGAAGCGCAAGCGGAAAGGGGCAGCCTTTTCCAAGCTCATTACAAAATGGGCGCGACGGATGAGTTGCGTCCAACAAAAACCGAGACGGATGAGATCGGCTTTACCCATGAAAAATTCCAACAATTCTACAAAGGGGTAAAAGTGGAATCCGCAACCAGCACCCTGCACTCTAAAGACGGCAGGGCGACCATGCTCACAGGCAATTATCACCGCATTTCTGGTTTGGAGGTTGTGCCTAAGATCACAGCAGAGAAGGCTTTCCTTGCTGCAGAAGCACATGTTAATGCCAGGAAATACCAGTGGGACATCCCGCTTTCTGAACACAACGACTACCAAAAGCCAACGGGCGAATTGGTCGTCGTGCTTGATTTTTTTGTCAAAACCCCGCCGCGCCTTGCGTACAAATTTGACATCTACGCCATGGAGCCTCTCTACCGGGCAGATGTGTATATTGATGCAATGACAGGTGAGTACCTCAGTGAAAACTTGAAAATCCACCACGCCAATGTACCTGCTACGGGGAATTCCTTGTACGATGGAAACGTTTCGTTCACGGCTGAAAATACTGGACCGTTTCGCTTGCGCCAAACCTCCAGTGGTGGCGGCGTGCAGACCTTCAACCTTAACAATGGTAGCAATTATGGCGCTGCAACTGATTTTACCAGTGCAACTACCAATTTCACCTCCGATGCTGTTGGGGTGGAAGCACATTGGGCCTCAGAAAGAACTTGGGACTATTTTTTTACCAACCATGGGCGCAACTCTTATAATAATGCTGGCGCTATACTGAAGTCTTATGTACATTATTCCGTCAATTACTTCAACGCGTTTTGGGATGGATCTCGAATGACTTATGGCGACGGCTGCTGTGGCGCCACTGCTTTGGTAACCCTTGACATTTGTGGGCATGAAGTTGCTCATGGCGTAACCCAGTTCACTGCCGGCCTGATCTATGCAGGTCAGTCAGGCGCGCTCAACGAATCTTTTTCAGATATTTTCGGCGAAGCCATTGAGAACTGGGGCAAAGGCTCCAACGACTGGGAGCTTGGTGACGAAATTGGCGTTCTCATCCGCGATATGGCTAATCCTAATGTGACGAGTTGTCCAGACACTTACCTGGGAACTTTTTGGGACCCAGCACAAGAGGTACACACGAATTCCGGGGTGCAGAACAAATGGTTCTATGTGCTCACCGATGGCGAAAACGGTACCAACGACAATGGGCAACAGTATTGTGTTACAGGTATTGGGCTGGATGCAGCTGGTAAAATTGCCTATCGCAATCTAAGCGTTTACCTCAGCGCATCTTCCAATTATGCCGCAGCCCGTACGGGCGCCATCAATGCCGCGCGCGATTTGTATGGCATTGGATCTCAGGAGGAAGTATCTACGACGAACGCATGGTATGCGGTAGGGGTAGGCGGGCCTTATACCCCTGCTATTACCTGCCCACCCAATATTGTGACGACCAATACAACAAATCTCTGTAGCAAAGTTGTCACCTATGCAACCCCTGCGGCGCAGGCCAACTGTCCGACTGTTACCCGAACTACGGGCTTTGCCAGCGGGGCTTCCTTCCCGGTGGGCACCACGATCAATACTTATAGGGTAACGGATGCCGTCGGCACCACCGCCACCTGCTCATTCACTATAAAGGTTGATGACACACAGAAACCCGTTATTACTTGCCCTGGCAATCAGCTCTTGAACTGTCAAACGTCGTTGCCAGCATATTCTGGCACGGTCACGGACAACTGCCCTGGGCCTTACACACAATCGCAATCTCCACCGGCAGGCAGTGTTCTTTCAGGGATTACCACCATTACCCTGACCGCCACCGACGCCTACGGGAACACCAATTCCTGTTCCTTTACCGTAACGCCCAATGACGTCACCCCGCCCGTTATCACTTGCCCGGCCAATGTTATCAAGAACAATGACCTCGGCCTCTGTGGTGCAAACGTGTCATACCCAACACCCACAGCGACCGACAACTGCGGTATTGGCTCGATCGTACAATTGAGCGGTTTGGCGAGCGGCGCTTACAACCCGGTTGGTGCTACAATCAATGTTTGGAGGGCTACGGACTTAGCTGGCAATTCTAGCACTTGTTCCTTCACGGTCACGGTTATAGACACCGAAAAACCGGTTGCGACTTGTCCGCCTGATCGCTCGGTCAACAATGACCCAGGCAAATGTTCTGCTGCCCTCAACATCAACGGAGGTTTAGCTCTGGCCGACAACTGCGGAATAGCCAGTACGTCTAACAACGCCGCTTCTCCTTATTCTGTCGGTGAAACCGTAATCACCTGGACTGCGAAGGATCCATCCGGCAATGCTGGCACATGCTCTTTCAAGGTCACGGTTAGGGACGCAGAACCACCTACGGTCCACTGCCCCACTAATATCAACACCTTGACAGATTTGGGCGACTGCGGCGCGAGGGTGAATTTCAATGCTACGGCCAGCGACAATTGTGGCGTGGCATACACTGACTTGAGCGACCCATCAGGGTCTACTTTCCCGGTTGGTTGGACGAATATCAGTTTTTCGGCCACGGATGTAAATGGAAATGTATCTAATTGCGCTTTCCAAATCATTGTCAATACCCGGGCAGAAACCTGCAACGACCTTGACGACGACTGCGACGGTTGGGTGGATGAAGCAGAAGACTGGGATGCCCTCATGAAGCGTTATGCAAGTGACGGTGTGGCCGCAGAAGAATATGGCCTGAGCGTGGGCATTGATGGCGATTACGCCATTGTAGGCTCCAACCAGAAAAACGGTAACGGTCAAAATGTTGGCTCGGCGTACATCCTTTCCCGCGACAAAGGTGGCGCAAACAAGTGGGGACAGATCCTTGAACTAACACCACCTAGCTCATTGCCTGGTGACAATTTTGGTGCAAGCGTGGCCATTTCAGGTGGTATCGCTGCTGTGGGCGCTCCTTTGTTTGACGATCAATTTGGCAACCAAGGCGTGGTATTCCTTTTCCATCAAAATGCGAACAATCCCGAACTGTGGGATTTTGTAAAGACCATACAAGCCAGCAACCCCAACTCCGCCGACAACTTTGGCACAAGCGTCGCCCTTCAAGGAGATCGGCTTGTGGCAGGCGCCCATTTGGACGACCAGAGCGGCAACAACGCTGGCGCAGCGTATGTGTTCTACCGTAACCTCGGAGGTGCCGACCAATGGGGCCAAGCGGCAAAACTCTTGGCTACGACAGGGGCTGCCGACGACAACATGGGTGTCAGCGTGGGCATTGACGGCGATTATGCCATTGTCGGCGCCTCTGGTGTAGAGGGACTGATGCCAAATGTCGGTGCTGCTTACATCTTTGGACGCAACACTACTGGCCCAGACGCTTGGGGCCAAGTGGCCAAATTGCGCCCAATCCAAGCTAGTGGTAACGACAATTTTGGTGCAAAAGTGGGTATCAGTGGCCCATGGGCCATTGTGGGCGCTGATGGAAATGACCTAAAAGGTGCCGATGCAGGAGCAGCCTATATCTTCTACAAAAATCAAAATGGTATCAACAACAGCTGGGGACAAAGGCAACTCTTGCTGGATTACAACGGTCATGCAGGCGATCACTTTGGCAGTGCTGTTGGCATTGACGAACCTTATGCGGTAGTGGCTGCTAAAGGCGACAACCCGTTTGGCGCTGGCTCTGGCCGGGGCTTTGTCTACTTGCTCGACGGAAGCGCCTGGATTCAGGTGGATGAATTGGCCGATGGTGGTGGTCAAGCAGGCGATGCGTTGGGCAGCAGTGCTGCCATCAGTGGCCGTAACATCATCCTCGGTGCGCAGTTTGACAATAACGGGCTGAACGATGACCAAGGTTCTGTTACCGTATATGGCGGACTTTGCAACGCAAACCTGGATGCCGGTGGCGACAATCGCAATGACCTGGGAACCAATGCTTTCGAGACTTCGGTACATTGTTACCCCGTTCCATTTAGCGACGTGCTGAATATCGATGTGAAAGGCATCCGTTCTGCCGTAGCGCAATTGACCATTGTCAATGCTATGGGCCAGATAGTAAGCGAACTGTACAAAGGCAGTATTGAAAGCGACATGCTTTTCCAATGGCAGCCAACGCAGGCCGCTGATGGGCTCTACTTCTTGCGGATGAACACGGGCGAGAAGGTGCTGACACAGGCGATTGTGCGGACTCGATAAGAGGACAAATCAACTAAATTTCAATATAGACGCCGCTTCGCATACAATTGCGGGGCGGCGTTTTTTTGTTGGAAATTTGACAGATGCCCTTAATAGCTAAACATGGTTTGAGGAAGCCGTGTACCTTATACCCGAATTTGAAACCAATCTTTTTTCAGCAAAATCAAGTGTCTCATGAAGACTAATCTTTACACCGCCATGCTCGTGTTGGCGAGCACTTTTGTTTTCTCTTATATTTCTAATGCTCAAACTCCTTTTGTTTCGGACTCGCTCTCTGTCTATTGGGAGCAATTGGACGGGCCTCCGGGATATGTTTTTAAATATGCGGAGGGGGGTGGAAAGCTGTTTGCGGGTACAGAGCGGGGGTTGTATTATTCTAGTGACGGGGGCAAGAATTGGAAATTCAACCGCAAACTTGACAAGCATAAACTGATGAATATATTTGTCAAAGACAATGTTGTCTTTGTGCTTGCGCGAAGACAAGTCGCTTATGTTTATGCCAACAGCATTGGGAAAGAGCCACTCCAATGTTATGCCCTTCGGTCAACAAACGGTGGGGAAACCTGGGCAATGGTTTTTGACACCGAAAATTGGCCCGGCCAGAGTTTTTATGCTCACGAGCCTAAGGGTACTGACATTGTGTTTAAGGGAGACTCATCGCTGTATTTATGCATAAGTACAGGTGGACGTTCGAAAATATGGACATCTCAAAATCTGGGCGAAACCTGGCAAATATCAACCCATGATTACAGGCACTATCAAGGTCTGTTAAATGTTGAAGGTGCAACTGCCGGAGTGTGGAGTGCAGATGATCCAATAGAATGGAATGGTTTATTATCTACAACGGATGATTTTGATGATTTTCAGTCCATCCCAATGGGTGGGCTGCCCAGTTTTCAAGTAGAAGTTGTGAGAGCCGCGTATCAAAACAGTACTTTCTATGTTTTTTTTACAGACAGATCCATTTATCGAACCAATAATTTGGGATCAACTTGGGAATTGGACACGCTGCATGTATCAGGCACTTTAAAGGATATAATTTGGTCAGAAGGCGAATTCTTTTTTCATACAACAACAGGAATTTGGCGAGGAACGATGGATATGCCGTTTTCGCACATAAAAATTTATGATGGAGAAGGTGGAACAACATCAAATGCCTTGACATTTTCAAAAATCCAATCAGGCTATTCGGTAAACAGTAATCTGTTGAAATCAATGCAATCAACTGATTTGGGGCAAAATTGGACAGAACTCTCCAGAGGGCTTATGTCTAAAATAGTAAATGTTAGTAGCTTATGCGGAAGATTGGTTGCTCGAGGGACTACAGATAAAGAATATGCCCACCCTCAATACCTTTCTAACACTGAGGATGGAGAATGGACTTTCAACAATCATGATATTCTAAAGGCATTGGGAGAAGCAAATGGCTATTCTTATATTTATGGACCTCCACTTATGCGTTCAAATGATTGTTGGCTTACTTGGGATACGCTCGAAAATGCCATTATTCAGGCTTCTCCAGAAGCTATAGTGCAGTCAGGAAACCGAATATACCTATGGAATAAACTTGGAGCTCCGATTTCATTCAGTGATGACAATGGGTTGTCCTGGACCGAAATTCAACTGCCGTTTGACTTTGCTGATTGTTTGGGTTTTCTCGCATCGGGAGATACTTTGTACTTTCTAAATCGCTTTGTCAATAGCTGGCAATTATTCCGTTCCTTTAATATCGGTCAAACTTGGGGAGTCATTCCCCTTGCCCAAAATATTGATCAAATTTCATGGAACGAAAAAAAACAGATGGTTGGATTGACAGAAGGAAATACAGAAGGAAAATTGTTTCTGAGCACTGATTTGGGGAACACCTGGAATCAGACTTTTAATACATCAGAGCGTTATCCTTATATCCCAGACTTTTATATACCAAGAATCAGATTTCCGGTGATAAATGAAGGCTTGATTCTCATGCAAGCATCAAACGGTCTTTTTGCAAGTTACAATGAAGGGATTAATTGGACGCGTATTCAAAATCTGCCATTTTTTAATTTCACTTTTGATGCTGCCTCATGGTACGATATTGGTGGCTATACCGAAGGCGCTCGCTTTTACCATGTCTATGACAGCTACCTCTACGCCGCCACCGAATCGCAAGGCATTTGGCGCACCGAACTCGCCCCCATTCGCGATCATGCCTTGGTAAAAGGCGGCAAATACGGTTTTCTCCAAGGACGACTCTACCGCGACCTGGACAATACCTGCGATTACAACACAAGCACTGGCGACGTTCCGCTCGGGCACAAACCCCTCACCATACAACCCGGAAACATCACTTCCGTCAGCGATGCCAACGGGAAATACTCGCTGGCGCTACCGCCCGGAAATTACACCGTGAGCGCGTCCCCGCCCACATATCATACCACCAATTGTACCGTAGGGCAATCTTACACAATAACAGCCGGCAACACCACAGAAGCCAACTTGATCTACCAACCCCAGCCTGACATAAAAGACCTGTGCATACTTTTGACCACCCCGGCACGGCCAAGGCCGGGCTTTCTGGTCAATTATAAAGTTCAAGTGAACAACGTAGGTACGGCTGTCGTGTCAGGTGCGACGCTAAACGTGGATTTTGATGCGCAATGGCTTGAACCAACATCCATCCACCCATTTGGACAATTTGTTGGAAATCAGGCCATTATCCCACTTCCCGATCTTGTGTCGGGGCAAGTGCTCATTTTTACATTGAATTTTGCAGTATCGGTCAATACGCCGCTTGGCACCGAATTGTCCTTTATTGCGCAATGCCCCGTTTCAGATGATGCCCACCCAGCAAATAACCGAGCAGCCGCCATCCAAACCGTCACAGGGAGTTTTGACCCGAACGACAAAACGGCGCAACCTGTGCAAGCGCAGATCCCTTTTCAGCCCCGCACCTTTGATTATCTGATTCGTTTTCAAAACACTGGAACTGACACGGCCTTTACAGTGATAGTCACAGATACGCTGGATTATCGGTTCGACTTGATGAGTCTTCGTACGCTCGAAAGCAGCCACTCCTTTGAATTTAGATTGCTCAAAGGCCGGGTAGCGAAATGGATTTTCCGCGATATTCTATTGCCCGACAGTAACACCAACGAGATCGCCAGCCACGGCTACCTTCGTTTCCAAATCGAAACCAAGCCAGATGCACTGCCAGGTTTTGCTATCCCAAACGATGCAGATATTTTCTTTGATTTTAACAGCCCGGTACATACGAATGAGTCGCTGGCTGAGAACCCAAAATGGCAGGTAGTCAATACCGCAAGCGTACAGCTTTGCGAGGGTGATACTTGGAACGGAAGCATTTGGGAACAAAGCACCACCGTATCTGACACGACGAGCGATGTCTGGAGCGACACCATTTCGCTTACTCAAATTACGGTCTCGCCCACTTGGAATATCCAATTTGACACCACACTCACCGCAGGGCAAATACTCTTCGGAATTCCAATCCAGAACGACACGACTTTTGTTTTCGAGCACGAAACTTCTGAAGGCTGCGATTCTACCTTGATCTGGAACGTAAGTGCCTTGACCTCAAGCTTAAAAGATCTTCAGAATCATGCGTTGAATTTTGAAGTATTCCCAAATCCAAGCATCCAAAAAGCCTGGCTCAGGGCTACAAGTCTTCATTCGGATGAAGAAATTACACTCAAAATCAGTTTGCGTGACACAAATAATCGGCTTTGGGAAACACGCGATGGAATTGAAATGCTGGGAGCAGAGGCTTATGAATTGAGCCTTGAAAGCTTGCCAAGTGGAATTTACTTTGTTGAGATTCAAACGTATGAGCTCAACAAAACATTAAAATTAGTGAAAATTTAGGATCCCTGAACTTAGGAGGCAACTTGAAGTTGCCTCCTAAGTTCCAAGTTGCCTCCTAAATTTTCGTCCTAATTTAACCAATCCCCAATACCTCCTTGACCAATAGATACGCACCGCATACCGATGCGTCCCCTCCCGCTGTACCCACCACAATTTCTTTCTGAAAAACCTCCCCCAACATGCTGACCCACAGTTTATTATGCGCAAATCCACCGCTGACATGAATCGTCTGAATCGGCGTTTTTTCTTCCAACAAATCCGCTATTGACTTCAAATTAATCAATACGCCCTCCATCACAGCCCGCACAAAATGCGCTTGCGTGTGCTGCGCAGTCAAGCCCACAAAACTGGCCCGCGCTGATGCATCCCAAAGCGGAGCCCGCTCACCGAGCAGGTAAGGGAAAAACTGTAGCCCCTCTGCACCGGCTGGAACGGCCATCGCTTGATTTGCAAAGTCTTCGGGTGAAAGCGAAGATTGAAAAACAGAGGTTCGCAGCCATTCCAGGGCATTGGTGCCATTATTGCTCGCTCCGCCCACGATACAGCGCTTTGCGTCGAGGCGATAGCAAAACGTGCGCATTTGCTCGTCTAGAATGGGCGTATTGGTCATCATCCGAATGGCCGCGCTGGTACCAACGGTTATAGCAACCTGCCCCGAGTCCGTTGCACCAGACCCAAGGTTGGCAAGCGCCCCATCGCTGGCCCCAATAATTAGAGGAAGGCCCTCGGGAAACATTCGCAGCACGGACATTGCAGTATGGGTGGGCGAAACCAGTATCGGGAGTTGTTCCGTTGAAATACCCGCAGCCGCTAAGGCCTCATTATCCCATTCGTTTTTCCAGAGGTTCATCAGACCAGTAGCAGAGGCACAAGAAATATCTGATTCAAATTTCCCAGTAAGCCGAAACCACACAAATTCTTTGATTCCCAAGAACTTGTGCGTTTTCTGGAACAGCACGGGCAGGTTTTTGCGCAGCCAAATCAATTTTACCAAAGGCGACATGGGATGGATGGGCACTCCTGTCCGGCGATAAAGGTCCTCTCCTCCCCCACCCTTTTGCCGCAAAACCCGCGCTTCCTCAACGGCCCGCACATCTGACCAAAGCATAAAGTTGGTAAGCGGAAGGCCCGCATTGTCTACCGCCACCAATCCGTGCATGGCTGAGGAAAATACAATAGCGCGTGGTTTGTCCATCGGGTGTTCTTGCGCCATTTTTAACAACAAATGGCTCAAGACCTCCAGTACATTCTGGAATACTTTTGCAGGGGCTTGCTCACTCCAGCCAGCACATGAGGCAAACGTTTGGTTCGTACGTTCCGCCGCTGCGAGCGCCGCCCCCACAGCGCTGAACGCAACGGCCTTTATATTGGTGGTGCCTATGTCGAGAGCAATTACCATGATTTTGGGTCAAATCAATAAATCCAGCAACAGCACTCCAGCCAATCCGACCAGCCCAACTATCGTTTCCATCACTGTCCAAGATCGAAAAGTGTCGCGCAGGCTAAGGCCAAACCATTCGCGAAACATCCAAAAACCCGTGTCATTGACGTGGGAACACATCAAACTGCCCGCACCCACCGCCAAAGTCATCAGTTCTGGCGACACTCCCCCATTGGCAACAAGTGGCAAAACTATACCTGCAGCCGTGGTACCTGCCACCGTAGCCGAACCCAGGGCGATGCGCAGCAAAGTTGCAATGCCCCAACCCAGCAAAAGCGGTGAAATGGAAGCCTCTATAAATTGTGAAGCCAATGCTTTTCCAAGACCGCTGTCCACGAGCACCTGTTTAAATGCCCCGCCTGCCGCAATGACCAGTAAGAGCGTGGAAGCCGCCCCTAGCGCCGTATTTGATTTTTCAAGCAGCTGGCTGGTTTTCATGGTTTTATTTGAATTAAACCACGGGTTATTAGAAAAGAAAAGCAATCCTGTGAGCACTGCCAAGAGCATCGCTACGCCAGGATCCCCCCAGAATTTGGCCCAACGGAGTACATTGGATTCAGGCGGCAGGTTCAATTCCAGCACAGTCGAAGTAGCCATAAGCAGCACGGGAAGCAATGCAATTACAAGGCTTTGAACAAAAGAAGGCAAAGAATCTTTGGGCAGATTTTTGGGCACAAAAAGTCCTTTCGGTGGGTTTGCCACCACGTTCTTCAAAAAATATTTTGGGAAAAATATACCCGCAGCAAGCACGGCAGGAAGTGCCACTATTAATCCCAGCAACAAGGTTTTACCCAAATCCGCCCCAAACAAGTTGGCGACGTTCGTGGCCCCAGGATGCGGCGGCAAAAACCCATGTGTGACTGAAAGCGGGGCCGCCATCGAAATCGCCAGCGAAACGAGACTTTGCCCGGATGCCGCAGCAACTGAAAAAACCAAAGGAGCCAATACAACAAAACCAGCGTTGTAAAACATGGCCACCCCGACCACGAAACCCGTCAGCGCGACTGCCCAATGCACGCGGCGCGGGCCAAAAACCCGCAACAATCGCTCGGAAATAACTTGTGCAGCACCCGTCTCAGCCAAAATGCTGCCCAGCACGATGCCCAGCGCCAGCACTAGTACCAGGCCACCGAGTGTGCTTCCAATACCGTTTTGAATTGATTTTAATAGATCAGCAGCTGGCATTCCGCTGGCAAGCCCGGCACACAAAGCAGTGATAATCAGGGACAAAAAAGCGTTGAGCCGCACCCAAAGGATGAGCGTAAGGAGGAAGCCGATCGAGAGTATTAAGAGCAGCATTTAATCTTCATTGCTCTTGACGACCGAGTGGCCACCAAATTCATTGCGCAGCGCCGCCACCACCTTACCCGCAAAGGAATCATCCTGCTGCGAACGATAACGCATGAGAAGCGAAAGGGCGATTACGGGAGTCGGCACCCCAAGATCCAGCGCAGTTTCAAGCGTCCATTTGCCTTCGCCGGAAGCGTGCATCACACCCCGGATGGCGGAGAGATCAGGATCTTTTTGGAATGCATGCGCAGAAAGTTCCATGAGCCAGGATCGAACGACCGAGCCATGGTTCCAGAGTTCTGCAATTTGTTGAAAATCAAAATCGTAGGCAGATTTTTCCAACACTTCAAAACCTTCTGCAATGGCTTGCATCATGCCATATTCGATGCCGTTATGAACCATTTTCACGAAGTGTCCCGCACCGGGGCCTCCTACATAGCGTGTGCCCCCTGACAAGGAGAGATCATCAAAAATGGGTTTGCAGTAATCATAGACCGCTTGCTCGCCGCCAATCATGGTACAAGCGCCCTTTAAGGCGCCAGAAGTGCCGCCAGAAGTACCACAATCCAAGAATTCTATTCCATTGGTTTTCAAATATTTGTGTCGCCGAACAGAGTCATTGAAGTTGGAATTGCCGCCGTCAATCAAAATGTCTCCTTGGCTCAAATGAGGCAAAAGGCTTTCGATCACTTCATCAACAATAGGGCCTGCGGGCACCATGAGCCAAATAACACGAAGTGGTGCAAGGGCTGCAATGAGTTCAGCCACTGAGTTGGCACTGGAAATACCCGATTCAGCAGCGATTTTTGAGGTCAATGCTTCGGAGCGGTCGTGTGCGATAACGGAATGACCGTGGTTGCGGAGGTTCAGGGCAATATTATAGCCCATTTTCCCGAGGCCAATAAGTCCGATTTGCATGGTGGGAAAGTAGATATTTAGAGTTTTTCGCGAATGTTTTTGGGCAGGTTTGCTTTCACCAACTCATAGGATTGACGGATAAAATGCGTCCATTCAGTATCAGCCAATCGAGAAAAGTCCAGTACGGACACCCATTTGTATCGTGCTACATAGGGTGCGGGGATGATGCCCTCCCATGTTATCATTTCCTCGAATTCTTCATCCAATACTTTAAACGAAGCCCCTGTATCCGAGTCGGCATCAGTGACACAAAACATCTTTTGCCCTACTGAGAAGCAGAGATCTTGCCCTCCCCATTTGACGTCTTCTGTTACGCCCGGGAAGGAAAGGCAGAGGGTGCGGAGTGATTCAATGTTCATAATTCAAGGTAAGGTAACACAATGGCGCTATTTATCGAAGTTGCAAAACCCCAAAAATCCCCGCATCAATCCAGCCCCGGTTTTTGTCTGCTCCATCCACACGCACTGAGCCGATAAAATTTTCGCGCTCTGCCGAATGATCGTTGTCACAATAAGCTAAAGCAAAGCCCATTTGTTTGCCAGGCTTCAGCATTTTGGGGATGTTTTCGCCGCCATCAACGTATTTGTTTCCATTAAAAATATTCACTGCCACCTCCCATGTTGAGGTTTTGCCCGCTGTTATGCGACGCGTGATGCAGTGTTCATTGAAGTAGGCAAAAGCGCTGTCTGGCCGGATGTCTACCACTTTGTCATCTAGCGCGATGTGGTAGGCAAAGGCATTGTAGTTGTACTGGTGGTTGCCACCGCTGGCATCTTCGTCCACAAAAATTTCAAGACAGTCGTCGTCCCAATATTTCAGGAGTCCGTCGGGATGAATGTCAACCAGAGTGTCGTCCGTGATTTCAGCAAGGACGTACAGATTATTTTCGTCCCAAAGGATTTTGTACCTGCCGGCAAAGTCGGTAGCCGTTGGTGCTTGGCCAATCCAGACTTGGTCCAAGGGCAGCCATTCGGCATCTTGCCAGGCCATATCGTCGCCTTTTCCATCAATCAGCGGTGAACCATAATGGGCAATAAATAGTTGCTTGTCAGTGTTTTGCGAAGTAGACTCGGCTGTCGTTTCTGCCTTTTTCCCCCAAAAAAGAAATAGGAGCACAAAGAGCGCTGTGGCTAAGCCGATGAGTGCATTTTTGTCCATGTTTTGAAAATTTTGGACAAAGGTGGGTTTTCTTGAAAAACCTCCCGCTTGAAAAATTCTAAACTGCGCTTACTTCGTGTAGTTCTTACAACTTTGGGCAGACAAAAGTCTTAGGCATTTGGCTACCTTTGCCGCGCAAGCCAAGTCGTTGGACAAACGAGAGGTTTTTGACCAAAATCAAACTTATCCGCGAATGGAAGTTCGCGTCACCTTTAGCACATGGAGCCTACCGGATATCTACCTGTCATCATGCAATCCCTTGTGGCACTGGGATTTGTCGCACTCGTACTCATTGTAGTGCCAAGGCTTGGCCCTCGCCGCCACAGCAAAAAGAAAGACGAGAATTTTGAGTGCGGCATCGAAAGCCAAGGCAATGCCCGTATGCCTGTTTCCATCAAATACCTTATGACAGCCATCTTGTTTGTGCTGTTTGATGTAGAGGTGATTTTCTTTTACCCATACGCGGTCAATTTCAAGGCCATGGGCACGGCAGGCTTTTTCGCGGTGCTGATGTTTGTGGCCGTTTTCTTGGTCGGATTCTATTATGTGCTCCGCAAAGGGGCTTTTGAGTGGGATAAATAGTGATAGGGGAATGCTTTTGTTCGGGACAATCATTTGAACTTAATTAATTCAAAAAATATGGCACAGATAGCAGAAATGCCAGAAGGTCTTGGGGGGGAAGGTTTTTTCGCCACTAAATTGTCTTCAGTAGTTGGGCTGGCGCGCGCCAATTCTATTTGGCCCTTGCCATTCGCTACCTCCTGCTGTGGCATCGAGTTTATGGCGACTATGGGCACCAACTATGACCTAGCACGCTTTGGCATGGAACGGCTTTCGTTTTCGCCGCGCCAAGCAGATTTGCTCATGGTCATGGGCACCATCGCCAAAAAGATGGGTCCGATCCTCAAACAAGTGTACACCCAAATGGCCGAGCCCAAATGGGTGCTCGCCATGGGTGCCTGCGCAAGTTCGGGCGGTATCTTTGATTCCTACTCGGTACTGCAAGGCATTGACAAAGTGATCCCCGTGGACGTGTACATTCCTGGCTGTCCGCCCCGCCCTGAGCAGGTTATTGACGGGATCATGAAAATTCAGGAGTTGGTGAAAAACGAGCCGTTGCGCCGGAGGAACTCGCCTGAATATCAGCATCTTTTGGAGAAATATCAAATTGGGTAACAATGCTCACGAACGAACAAATTCTAACCCAACTCGCCGAAAAAATGCCTGGCCTGGCCATTTCCTCTGAAATAGCCCATGATGGCATTCTAAATATCCATACCACTCGCGAGCAGATCATTGAGCTACTCCAATTGCTTCGTGATGACGCAGATTTTGGTTTCAATTTCCTGACCACCCTCTGTGCCATACACTATCCGGAGCTTATCGGAAGAGAGCTGAGCATAGTGTATCACCTGCACAACTGGCAACAAAATGTGCGCATACGCGTAAAAATTTTCTTTCCAATAGACGACCCGCATGTACCATCGGCAACCGGGCTTTGGCCTACAGCAAACTGGATGGAACGACAGGAATACGATTTCTTTGGAGTCGTTTTTACCGGCCACCCCGACCTGCGCCGAATTCTGAATGTGGACGATATGGAAGTGTTCCCCATGCGCAAGGAATACCGCCTCGAAGATGGCACCCGAACCGACAAGGACGACCGCTTTTTTGGGCGGGACGGTCATGTGGGACAGAGCTTTGATTAAGAATCTGAAATTATGCAAGTCCAATCATACTTTTCCTCCCTAGACAGCCTCGACGGAGAACTCGCAACCCTCAATCTGGGACCCACGCACCCGGCCACGCACGGCATTTTTCAAAACGTGCTGAAAATGGACGGCGAACGCATCGTCAGTGCCGAACCAACCATCGGCTATATCCACCGAGCGTTTGAAAAAATTGCGGAACATCGCCCATATTATCAGGTGACGCCCCTCACTGATCGCATGAATTACTGCTCATCGCCCATCAACAACATGGGCTGGTACATGACGGTTGAAAAACTCATCGGCTGCGACATACCCAAGCGGGCGCAATACATGCGGGTGATTATCATGGAACTCGCTCGTATTGCCGACCATCTGGTTTGCGACACGGTCATTGGAGTTGACACAGGTGCCTTGACCGGCTTTACTTACATGTTCCAAGAACGCGAGTTGATTTACGAGCTCTTTGAAGAGGTTTGCGGCTCTAGGTTGACCACCAATATCGGGCGCATTGGAGGTATGGAGCGCGATTTTACACCTGTTTTTCACGCCAAACTCAAAAAGTTTTTAAAGGGTTTCCCTGCCCGTTTTGAGGAGTTTAACAGCCTCTTGGACCGCAATCGAATTTTCATGGACCGTTGTATTGGAGCTGGGCCCATCTCGGCTGAACGTGCCATGGCTTACGGGTTCACAGGCCCGAACCTCCGCGCTGCCGGGGTGGATTATGATGTGCGCGTGATGTCGCCTTACAGCAGCTACCAAGATTTTGAATTTGACATCCCCGTAGGCGTAAACGGAGACACTTACGACCGATTCGTGGTGCGCCAAGAGGAAATCCGCCAAAGCCTGCGCATCATCCACCAGGCATACGATAACCTGCCCGAAGGACCATACCATGCCGATGTCCCCGATTTTTACCTGCCAGACAAGCCTGACGTGTACACCAAAATGGAGGCACTTATCTACCATTTCAAGGTGGTGATGGCTGAAGTGCCCGTGCCGGTGGGCGAGGTGTATCACAGTGTAGAAGGCGGCAACGGCGAATTGGGGTACTACCTCATCAGCAACGGTGGCAGGAAACCATACCGATTGCATTTCCGCCGCCCTTGTTTCATTTTTTATCAAGCCTACCCTGAAATGATCAAAGGATCCATGCTTTCGGATGCGATTTTAACGATGAGTTCGATGAATGTGATCGCGGGGGAACTTGACGCCTAATTTTCATTGACTGAAACTTTTGACCGAAAAATGCATACTGCAGCACAAAACGGAACGACGTTCAAATACTCCCCAGCCGCCCTCGCGGAAGTACAAGGGTTGCTAAAAAAATATCCAGAAGGACGTGGCAAAAGCGCCATTCTCCGCGCTTTGCACATTGCCCAAGAAGAAAACCACGGCTGGCTCAGTGTGTCAGCCATGGACGAAGTGGCTGTTGCTCTTGATATTACACCTATTGAGGTCTATGAAGTGGCGAGCTTCTACTCTATGTACAACCTCAATCCAGTGGGCAGGTACGTCTTGGAGTTCTGCCACACCGGCCCGTGCGCCATCGAAGGCGCAGAAAAACTGATCGAGTACACCAAACTCAAACTTGGCATCGGGAAAAACCAGACCACGCCAGATGGGATTTTTACCGTAAAGGAGGTAGAATGCCTGGGTGCTTGCGGCTATGCCCCGATGATGCAGGTTGGAGAATTTTTCCACGAGCATTTGAATGAAGCGAAAATGGATCAGTTTATTGAGGATTGCAGGGCTGGAAAAATTGATAAGGGCACTTGGAAAATGCACTGAGTTTTAACGCAAAGCAAATTGATCATGGAACCTGAAACACAATCTAAATCACATTAATCCTCTAGTACTTAAAGTCCGACAATATGAAACATACAGCCTTTCTGCTTCTGCTTGCCCTTGCAGCGTATGCTTGTCAGAACAATCCTGAACCCAAAACAACCGATGTTACCCAAACAAATGCTCCCGGCCAAGCTGGAACAACCCAGGATACCAATCAGTTAAAAGAAGCCGCAGCCAAAAGTGGCATGGAGATAGCAAAAACGGACATTGTTGGTTTGAGCAAGAGCGTAATTGATGGAAGCAATGTTTCTATGCGGAGCGGCGCTACTGTGAAATCAGAAAAAATAGGAATTTTTGAAGACAAAGAGAGTGTAGAAGTACTTAAATATGAGAATGTTCAAAACGAAGGTGAGGCGATCTTGAGTAAATCCATTATGGTGAAAGGAAGTGGTGGCGCGGTAAATCTGCCAAAGGGGAAAGCGGTGATTGTAGAAGATTTTAAATCTGAAACCAATACCTATCGCGTGACTTATGAAGACCCGAAAAAAGGCAAACTTGAAGCTGAAATTGATGCCAGTGCCGTACAAACGATTACATACGCAACCTGGTTTAATGTAAAGCGAAAAAATGGAGAGACAGGCTGGGTGTTAGGAAAATTCTTGAAAGTCAATTGATTATGCCACAACTATCAAAAAAAGAAATCGAGGAAATACTGGCCCGAAAGCCAGAAAGTCGCTACAAATATTTCATCCGAACGGTAGCCGCTGAAGAGGAAGTGTGGGGCTTGGCCGACGATGAAGGCTGGTTGATGCTCGAGATCGAGGGCGAAGAAGGCGATGCGCTGGCCGTGTTCCCAAACCCGGAATTTGTGGAGATTTTTCAGAAGGAAGGCGGGTTTGACGAGTTTCGGGTAGAGGCGCTTGATTTGTACGAATTTTTTGAATGGCTCGAAGATTTTGAACAGGAAAAAATGAGGGTCGCTGTGTTTCCCACGCCCAATTTCCAAAGTGCTGTGATGCGCCCGGAAGTCGTGCGGGAAGATTTTGAAGCAGAATTTGAAAAAGAACAAGGATAAAATAAGGTTGCCACTAATTGCACTAATTTTCACGAATTGATCTCTGATTAGTGAAAATTAGTGCAATTAGTGGCTAAATAACCAAATAAACAATTCACCAAATCCACTAGACAGTGACATCAACAGAAATAACCGCAGTTTTCAAAAAATCTGGCGAAGAACGCCTAGCCCTTTTCCTTGACACGGTGGTCAAGAACCAATCCGTTTTTGGCATCTCTGACGACGAAGGCTGGGCTTTGCTGGGCGACAACGACGACACCGACATTCTCCCGCTTTTTCACGATGCCAGCTTGGCCGAAGCTTTCCGCGCGGCCGCCGGGTTTGAGGGACACGAGATAGAGGAAGTCGAAATGGAAGAACTGCTCGAATGGCTACAAGAACTGGATGAAGACGGTGCCATGGTGGCAGTTTGCCCCAATACTCGTTTCGAAGGGGCGATCGTGGAGCCGGCGCAGTTGATGTCTGATTTAATAGCTGCACAGAATCAGTAGGTTTTTTTTAAAATATGCATTGATGAGCAACGTACTACGACTTCAAACCAATAAAACCCAATCAGATATGGGACGAGTCTACGCTGAAATCGAACTCATACGCACAGGCGACTTGAGCGCAGTAGCCGACGGCTACTTACCCCCTGCATTAGTGAGGCGAATGAAAGTCACCGTACTTGTAGACAGTGGAGCAGATATGCTCGCCATCAACGCGCACATCAAAACCCAACTGAACCTACCCGTTATCCAGACCCGAGAGTGCAGCTTGGCTGACGGCAGCGTCGCTTTGCTGGAAATCGTAGGCCCCGTTGATATTCGATTCGAAAACCGCGAGACTACTGTACGCGCCATCGTTTTGCCAGGAGAGGCCGAACCGCTCCTCGGTGCCATACCTATGGAAGATATGGACGTGATAATTATACCTTATGAGAAGAAAATGATCCCTAACCCAAAGAATCCTAACTACTCCTACACCTCGCTGAAATAGAACATAATGGGTCGCAAACTACTCTTAGAACACGCCCATGTCGAGGGCATCAACACCTACGAGGTGTACCGCAAAAACGGCGGCTACCGCTCCGTGGAGAAGGCTTTGAAAACCATGTCGCCCGAAGCCGTGGTGGAAGAAGTGAAAAAAAGCGGACTCCGTGGTCGCGGCGGCGCTGGCTTCCCGACTGGGATGAAATGGTCGTTCCTCGCCAAACCCGAGGGCGTGCCGCGCTACCTCGTCTGCAATGCCGACGAGAGCGAACCAGGCACCTTCAAGGACCGTTACCTGATGGAGAAGATCCCACACCTGCTCATTGAGGGCATGATTACTTCCTCGTATGCACTGGGCGCAAACACCTCCTACATTTACATCCGGGGCGAGTATTCCTGGATTTTGTTCATCCTCGAAAGAGCGATTGCAGAGGCTTATGACAAGGGTTGGTTGGGCAAAAACATCTTAGGCTCGGGCTACGATCTAGATCTATTTGTCAATATCGGGGCGGGCGCCTACATCTGCGGCGAAGAAACCGCGTTGTTGGAAAGCCTCGAAGGCAAACGCGGTAACCCGCGCATCAAGCCACCGTTCCCTGCCGTAAAGGGCCTTTGGCAATGTCCCACGGTGGTAAACAACGTGGAAACCATCGCAGCAGTCGTGCCCATCGTGAATGATGGCGGCGACGAATACGCCAAAATCGGCATTGGCAAAAGCACAGGAACAAAACTCATTTCTGCTGGCGGGAACATCAACAAACCCGGCGTGTACGAAATTGAGATGAATATCACGGTCGAGGAATTCATATACTCTGACGAATGGTGTGGCGGCATCAAAAATGGAAAGAAACTAAAAGCTTGCGTGCCGGGCGGTTCTTCCGTGCCAATCCTCCCCCACTACCTTATCTGCAAAACAGCTGCGGGTGAAGACCGATTGATGACCTATGAGGGCCTTGCGGACGGTGGTTTTGCTACAGGTTCTATGCTTGGTTCCGGTGGGTTCATCGTATACGACGAAGACCAATGCATTGTGCGCAACACCTGGAATTTTGCCCGATTCTACGCCCACGAATCCTGTGGACAATGTTCTCCTTGCCGCGAAGGCACCGGCTGGATGGAAAAAGTGCTGCACCGCCTGGAAAACGGCGCTGGCAAAATGAGCGACATTGACCTGTTGGTGGATGTGGCCAAGAAGATTGAAGGCAACACGATTTGCCCGCTGGGGGACGCGGCGGCTTGGCCGGTGAGCGCGGCGATCCGGCATTTCAGGGAGGAGTTTGAGTGGCACGTGAATGAGCCGAGGGTTTGTATGGAGAGGAATTATGGGTTGGTGGGGGAGATCAATATTGCAATTTAATAATTGGACAATAACTAGTTACAAATCATGGAAATCTTCTTAATTCTTCTCTTCGTATCCTTTGTTGGATATCGTTGGTATTCAAGCGACAAAGACGTTAAAGAAAGAAAGAAAGCCGCACAAATAGTTGCAGCATCAATCGCGGCAAAGAAAAAGGAGTATTTAGAAATAAAGGGCGAATATGATTTAGCATTGTCCACTGGTGATTTGGGTAAAATCGTATCACATGGGAAGACCCTTGTAAAGAATACTTCAATCATTTCAAACGACCTTGGTGAAATTTATGCAGATGCCCTCAACCTGTTAAAAGATAATCCAGATTTAAAACCTCACGTTCTGGAAATAGGGCGAAAGAAGTATGCTTTTAATAGGCCTGATAAAGCACCAACAGTTTATGATGAAGCAGCTATAAATAATGATATAATGGCTGCTTTAAAATAGTTCATTGTTGGCTCAAGGCTCCAGCTCGTGACAAAACATCCATACGATTTCACTCTGCAAAAGTAAAAACACCATCAAAATGACTCTCACTGACATTAAAAACAAACTTACCGCCCTGAAACCTGAACTCCATGAGCGGTTCGGCGTGTCTGAGATTGGTGTGTTTGGGTCGTGGGTACGAGGAGAGGAGAAGAAAACAAGCGATATTGACATGCTGGTGAGTTTTGATCGCCGAGTGGATTTGTTTGACTTGATGGAATTGGAGGAATTCTTGCAAGAAATTTTTCAATGCAAAATTGACCTTGCGTTGAAACGCAGCTTAAAACCGTTGATAGGGAAACATATATTAGCTGAAGTCGAGTACCTATGAAACGAGAAATTGGTGATTTTTTAAACGACATACTCGTTTCCGCTGAACGTGCTGAACGTTTTCTGGGCGATAAAAATTCAGAAGAACTTAAAGAAGACTCTGCTGAAGGGATCGCAATTGTGAGATGTCTTGAGATTATTGGCGAAGCAGTCAAAAAAATACCGGACGAGGTGCGTGAGAACTATCCCGAACTTCCATGGAAACGTTGGGCAGGAATGCGCGACAAACTGATACATGACTACTGGAGCATTGATATGGAGATTGTCTATGAATCGGTAAAATTGCGTTTGCCTCTGCTGAAAAAAGTTGTTCAGAAAATGTTGGAGGATTTAAATAACAAGCCATGAAACTAAACGCCATGAAACGTCCACTATTCTTTTACTCGGTTTTGTCTCTTCTACCTTACATGACCTATGCCCAAACGGTTAAAATGCAAGGTAACTGTGGAGATACAATGGAGAGCGAATTCAAAAACGGTAAAGAAACCCAAGACATCGAAATTTCAATGAGTGCAGGAGATCAGTTTGAAATAATGGTAGTACCGCTGAGTGATGATTTGAAAATCAGGGCTGAGATGTACGATTCGGACAATCAACCCATTGTGAATGAAGAGCCTACTGACCTCATGTTTAAAGATGAAACCGTCCGGAGTATTACTTTAACATCTGGCGCGGCTAAATCAAATGGCATATTCAAAATCAGGCTATTCAACTATAACGTTGAGCCTGACAAAACGGGGGTTTATAACACTTATATCAAGTGCATTAAAAGCAACGGTGATATAATAAACCCAAAATAGAAACGCAAGCAAAATGGCAAAAGTTACCATAGACGGACAAACCAT
>JACMMM010000539.1 GCA_014379065.1 Saprospiraceae bacterium | reverse complement strand
GCTGTAACAATTTTGCCATCGATACCAAAAGTGCTGTCTGTGGAGCCATCAGGCTTATATTTCCAATAGGTCAAAAATTCAGATAGATTCGTTTCAAACCCACTGGTTAAAAAGCTATTGTCTGATAATGGAATGATGTTCCAGGCATAATGCGGGATGTTTTTAATGCCATTAGGCCCAAAAGAAGCGTCGGTTGAGCCAGGTGCCTGAGCCAATACGGTGGCAGATATTTGAACAAAAACAAAAAGAGGGAGAAGTAAACGTTGCATAATTTTTTCTAGATCATTGAAAATGATTTGCCATTATGGCATTTGATAAGGCAAAGGTTCAAATACAATGATAAGAAAAAAAGGACACTTTTTCAAGGATTTCTAAATGCCTCTTATACATCACAAATATCAATCGCCTTGCTCAGCGAGCCAAGTTTATCCCCCGCTGTCGGGATAAACTCCTGAGCCACATAGCCTTTGAAACCCGTTTCCACAATCGCCCGCATGATGGCTGGGTAAAAGAGTTCCTGCGTTTCGTCTATCTCGTGGCGGCCCGGCACCCCAGCGGTGTGATAATGACCGAAAAACGCGTGATGGTCGCGAATGGTGCGGATCACGTCGCCCTCGTTGATCTGCATGTGGTAAATGTCGTAGAGCAATTTGAAATTTTCGGAACCGAGGCGTTTACAGAGTTCGATGCCCCAGGCCGATTTGTCGCACATGTAATCCTTGTGGTCTACCTTCGAATTGAAGAGCTCCATCTGTATGATGACGCCGTTTTTCTCTGCCAGCGGGAGGATTTTTTGCAAGCCCACCACGCAGTTTTTTAGGCCCGTTTCATCGTCCATGCCATTGCGGTTTCCGCTGAAACAAATGAGGTTTTTGTAGCCCGCTTTTGCCACGAGCGGAATCATATCGGTGTAATTCTGAACCAGTTGCGCATGGTATTGCGGGTCGTTAAAGCCTTTGGTGAGGCCTACCTCCGCGCCATTGCACATGGAAGAATCGAGACCGTGATTTTTCAGTACCTCCCATTCTTTGGGCCCAATGAGGTCAATGGCGGAGAGGCCGATTTGCTTGGCGAAAATGCAGAGTTCGTCCAGCGGCAAATCACCGTAAGTCCAACGGCAAACGGAATGGCGGATGTTGCCTTTTCTGGTGATTGGTTCATCGGTGATTGGTTGAAGGGTGATTGGTGATTGGTTTGCCGCCCTTTCGGCAAAAGAAAAATTGGGCGAAGTCACGAGCGCGGCGGCTCCAGCGACGAGGGTTTTTAGGGCGCGGCGGCGTGTGGGCATTTTTTGATAAAAGTAAGAGGTGGAGGAATTGCCGCACAAATGAATAAAAGTTCTTGCTCAAAACCTCGTAGGTTTTGAAAACCTACGAGGTTTCTATGCCCTCGAAGTCGGCAACTTCACCGTAAATTCTGTCCCAATCCCCTCCTTGCTTTCCACTTCAATGCTGCCATGGTGCAAGCGGACCACGCCCGCGACATAATTTAGTCCCAGTCCGTGACCTTTTACATCGTGTACATCTCCGGTGGGAACCCGAAAGAATTTTTCAAAAATCCGGCTCAGGTATTCCGTCGGGATGCCCCGGCCCTGATCGCGCACTTGCAATATCAGTTGGCTTTCCGAATGCTCCAAATTGACCGTGATATGCGGCGGCAATGGACTGTATTTCAAGGCGTTCTCTAAAAGATTGTACAACACACTGACCAAATGAAGCCGGTCGCCGCGAAGGAAAAAATCAGTGCCCGAGATGGTCAGGTTCACCTCTGCCCGGTATTTTTCGAACTGCAATTTCATGGCGGCCAGAACCTCTTCTACCAAGGTGCGTAGATCAATCGGCTCGGTTTTAAGTTCAGGATCGCCCTGCTCAAAGAGCGACATCCGCAGCACTTTGTCCACCAAAAGCGTGAGGCGATTGAGTTCGAGTTGGGAAATGGCGAGGTACTCCCGAGTGCGAGCCGGATTCTCCAGCGCATCGAAATTTTGCAGGGCTTCGATGGCCACACTCACGGTCGAAATGGGCGTTTTCAACTCGTGGGTCATGTTGCGGATGAAATCGTTTTTGATTTCTGTAAGGCGAATTTGTTGCCGCAAGCTTTGGTACACAAACAAAAACGCCAAGCCCACACAAGCAAAAAGTAGGAGGGAAAACAAAACCTGTGGCCCTGTTTTCCGAAACAAATAGCCTTGATAATGACTGATTTCTGCGCCAAAACGCTCTCCAGTGAGCATATCGGTGTACTTGCCGGCCATAAAGGTTTCGTGCTGATTACTGCTGTCCAAAGGACTCTCTAGTCGAGTCACTTTCCATGCTACCGGGAGCGCGGCGCGTTGCATGGCTTCGTCAAAATTTTGCTCCAAAGCCTTTAGAAACTGTGGATTGGCAGAATCTGCACTCACCAAGCGATTGCTATCTGCCGACATCAACATGGAGAGCGATCCAGACATCTCGGCTTCTCCCGGCATGCGTTCATCACTGAAAACGATTTTCATTTTGGTCTTGCTGCTGTCCATTTTGTTGAGCAGGTTACTGGTTACCAGCGATCTTTCCTGTACAAAGACAAATGCTTTGGTTGAATCTGCTCGATGTAGCGGCGGTGGCAAGCGAAGTGAAATATTCACAGAAGTGTCGCCCTCAGCCCCTTCCCACCGTTTCACAATGAGGCGATCAAACATCTGACTTTCAATGCCGTGCACAGCGTTGACGAACAACAAGTTGGTCTCGCGGCGAAGACTGGCGGTCTCGTCGTCCCAAGTTTTTTTCAAAAAAAGCCATAAAAAAATGCCCAACAGGGCAAGCCCGAGGGACAGCAGGAAAATGGCAATATGATGGCGTTGTCGAAACATCTGGCTCAAAGATAAGTGCCGGGGAAATGCCCTCCGCAAGGCTTTAACCTTAATTAAGGTTGTATCAAGGTTGCTTAACCATGGAGTGGTGGACTTTTGTGGCGTGAACTATTCCGCGAGAGACCTATAAGGTTTTTGGAAACCTTATAGGTCTTGTTTGGAAAGGCAACTTTCAACTTTAACGCATTTTCTATCATGAAAAAATTACCCATTATCTTCTCTTTACCCGCCGTAGCTTTAGCGAAGGCGGGCCTTTTCCTCCCCTGTCTATGCTTCGCCCAAACCACTGAAGGCGTGGTAACCTACACCGAAACCATCAAAATGAAAATCGAAGTGCCCGAGGGTATGGACGAAGCGGAGTTCCGGAAAATGGTGCCCAGCGAGCAAAAAGCCTCTAAAACTCTGGTTTTCACTGCGCAGGAATGCCTCTACTCCGATGCTCCCGATCAGGCACCGGGCGGTACCGACGCGACCTTCAATGGCGGCGGCGATGATGGCAACGTACAGATGAACTTCAAAATCCAGCGCCCTGAAAACTACCAGTACCGCGACATCGCCAACGGCAAACGGATCGAAAGCACGGAGTTTTTTGGCCGCTTTTTCCTCATCAACGAGGAGCCGAAAAGAATGAAATGGAAAATCAGCGCTGAGCAAAAACAGATAGCGGGCTATCTCTGCCAAAAGGCGGTATTGCAAGATACGGCACGGCAAGTGGAGGCCTGGTTCACGCCGCAAATCCCCGTTAGCATTGGCCCTGGCGAATTCGCTGATCTTCCTGGCCTCATCCTCGAATTGAGCACGAACAATGGCGACCGCAGCGTGGTGGCCGACAAAGTGGAGCTAAAAACCTTGGACAAAAAGGCCATCGAAAAACCCACCAAAGGCAAATCCGTGACGCGTGAGGAATTCACCAAGATCCGCGATGAGAAAATGAAAGAAATGGGTGCGACACCAGGTGGGGGTGGAACCATGAAAGTGATTATTCGGAATTGAAAACCCCTGCAATATTTCATGGCACACGGATTAAACGGATTGGATAGATCACAACAGATTTTTTGATCTGTGAAAATCCCTGCCTACCGTCAGGCAGGCGTTTTATCCGTCCAATCCGTATGCCATTACCACTCATTTCTGATGGGCCAATGACAAAAATTAAGCTATGAAACACCTCTTTTTTTTACCCGCCATAGCCTTGGCGGCGGCGGGTCTTTCACCTACCCTCCTTTTCTCTCAAAGCATCACCCTAGAAGGCCAGATAGCCGATTCAAGCGGCATCGGCTTGCCCTCGGC
>JACMMM010000538.1 GCA_014379065.1 Saprospiraceae bacterium | reverse complement strand
TTCCAGCCTTACATTCCCCCCAAATCCACCACAAAACAACCCTTATACCCCTTCTTAGCGGCAGCTTTCTGTTGCACCGCTGCCGTCTTGGCGTCGGAGAATGGGCCAATGATGACCCGGTAAGTGCTTTTATCGTACGTTTCGTCACGCTCCACGCTGACCATGGCCTTGAGCGGCCATTCTTGCTGTAGCTTTTTGATCACAGGCAGCACATTGTCTGCATCGTAAAGGGTGCTGACCTGTACGCCAAAGCCCTGTTTCTTGGACTTCTGGATGTCAACGGAGTAAAGTTCAGAGGGCAGGCTGTTACCACTGAAGGTTCTAGCACTGGATGGTTGCAGATCGTTGCTGTATTGGGCCGGGCTGACCGTTCTGGTAATGCCCTTGGAGGCGG
Source organism: Saprospiraceae bacterium (assembly GCA_014379065.1). Classification (GTDB taxonomy): domain Bacteria; phylum Bacteroidota; class Bacteroidia; order Chitinophagales; family Saprospiraceae; genus M3007. The sequence continues at coordinate 6,830 of JACMMM010000538.1, read as the reverse complement.
TGAGCAGTCTGGTGTTACCGTCTGCTTCTGCCGCCACACGGAGATTAGAAACAGCTTGAATGACCTCCAGTTTCACACGGGTCACCCCGAGTTTGATAAGGCCGATTTCTTCGGCAGCAGCCCGGGAAACATCCGTAACATAGCCTTCCACATATGGCCCACGGTCGTTCACGCGGCAGACTACTGATTTTTTGTTGTCGAGCCGTGTAACCCTGACTTTGGTGCCGAAGGCAAGCGTTTTATGGGCACAGGTGAATTCATACTTGTCGTATTTCTCGCCACTGGCAGTTTTGCGGCCATGGAGGGAGTCGGCGTAATAACCGGCCTTGCCATATTCTTCCTTTTGAATAGCAAAGGAACTGAGCAAAGTCAAGGCGAATAGGGCAGTGAAAGCAAAGAAAGTCTGGCGCATTTGTAGGAGATTTTGTTGTTATAGGTTGCTGTTTTTCATGTTCTCGGAGCAAAACGAACGATTTGCAAATTTCGTGAGCGAGGCGGACGTTTTTTTAACCCTTTGAAAATCAGGCCAAAACACGGTTATTTTTTTGAAATTACCAAATTTGAACAAAAAAAGTGGCTTTAGGTGGCACAATCATACCGGAAGTGAAGCCAAAGGACAATTTTTGACAGCTGAAATAGGCATTGTTTTTCTTAGCCCTATTTTGTATCAATCTAAATTGTACCTTGGCGGTCTGTTCTTGAATCATTGTACCAAAAACGTCTAACACAATCACTCTCTGCATGAAAAACTTTACTACGCTGCTCTTTGCATTGGTTACCACAAGCCTTTTTGTTGCTTGTGGTGAAAAAGGGGACGAAACGGAATCGCTCAAAAAAGAAGCCCTCAAGCAATACGCTAAAGTCGTATTGACTTCTTATGAAGACAGTTACAACACCGCCCTCGTGCTAAAGCAAGCGATTGACGCTTTTGTGGCAAATCCCACAGATGCTGGTTTTCAAGCCTGCAAAGACGCATGGTTCGCTTGCCGCGTACCCTATAACCAAACGGATGCTTTCCGTTTTTACGGCGGCCCGATTGATGATGCCGACGGCCCGGAAGGTTTACTGAACGCCTGGCCTTTAGACGAATCCTTTGTTGATTATGTACAGGGCAACGCGACTGGAGGGTATATTAATGCTGTCGGACAACCCATAAGCAAGCAGGCGCTCATTGCCCAAAATGAGGTAGCTGGAGAAACAGCTATTTTCACGGGCTACCACGCTATCGAATTCTTGCTTTGGGGACAAGACCAGAGTACGAGCGGTCCCGGCGCACGCCCTTACACCGATTATGTGACCGGTGGCGGCGGCACGGCAGCAAACCAGGACCGCCGGGGCCAATTCCTGAAAGCCGCAGCCGACCTGCTACTTGATAATCTCACGCAGTTGCTCGACGAATGGCATCCCGATGCAGCTTATCCTCAGGAATTCCTGAATAGCAATACAGCCAATGCATCCATGGGCTTAGTTTTTACGGGTTTGAAGGAATTCACCAAAGCCGAGCTTGCGGGCGAGCGGATGGAAGTGGCCGTGCAGACGAAAGACCAAGAGGATGAACATTCCTGTTTTTCTGACAACACGACAAACGACCTTAAGATGAATTTCCTCGGGGTCAAAAATTCATATTTCGGCACCTATAAAAAAGTTGACGGCACTACTATTTCGGGGTCGAGCTTCAACGATCTTGCGGAAGAGATCGATCCTGCCAAAGCCGAAGCCGTTCGTGCTGCATTCTTGGATGCAGAAGCAAAACTCAACGCCATCCCAGCTCCATTCGACCAGACGATTGTGAATAACCCTGCACCAGTTAATGCTGCCGTTGACGCGCTCAATACTTTGAGCGACCTTTTGGTGGAAATCGGCCACGCTGTCGGAGCAGAGTTCTAATTCAGTATTGAGATTAAGATATTGGGATATTAAGATATTTCGGGTAGATTGTAAAATATCCAAATATCTTAATTTCTCAATATCCAAACAGGTAACACCCATGCGCTTGCTCGTTTTTTTGATCGCTGTTTTGTTCAGTTTTATCGCTTGCAAAAAGGGCAACGATCCAGATATTGCACAAGTAGAGCCGAACGAGCAATATTCCGGCGGTACAAACGCAACAACCTTTGATTTTGGCCAAAACGCCTTTGGCATTCAAGCCGATGGCCTAACCGCCGAACAAGATGGTTTTTTCGTGGTAGGCAATTCATTCTTCCGTACCAACTGGATCACAGCACCTGCTTCCGTGCAAACGCGGGATGGGCTAGGGCCGATTTTCAATGCTATTTCTTGCGGCAGTTGTCATTTCAAAGATGGACGCGCCAAGCCTCCGGGCACTCCTGACGAGCCCTTGAATGGCCTGCTTTTTCGGCTCAGTATCCCCGGCACAGATATACACGGAGAGCCATTGGGCGACCCAATCTATGGAGGCCAATTGCAGGACAAGGCCATTTTGAATGTAAAGAACGAGGCTCAGGTGCGGGTAACGTATCAAGCAATCGGAGGCCAGTATAGCGACGGTACGACTTACTCGTTGCGGCAACCTAATTACGAGTTTCATGACTTGAATTATGGGGCATTTGCGCCTGGAATAATGTATTCGCCACGTATTGCCCCTCAAATGTCGGGTTTGGGGCTTTTAGAAATCGTGCCAGATGCCAGCATTCTTGCGTTTGCAGACGAAAACGATGCGGACGGAGATGGAATTTCCGGCAGACCCAACCAGGTTTGGGATGTTGAAAACCAACAGATCGTCATGGGGCGTTTTGGCTGGAAAGCAAATCAACCCAGTTTGTCGCAACAGGCTGCCGGGGCATTCAATGGCGATATCGGTATCACGAGCGAATTGTTCCCTCAAGACCATCTTAGCCCAGCACAATTGCAGCAATACCCAAACATTCCCGACGGCGGCGCACCCGAAATTACCGACGATATTTTTCAAAAAGTGGTGAGTTACACCCGCTCACTCGCTGTGCCCGCCCGCCGCGACTATGACGACGCAACCGTGCTTAGGGGTAAGCTCTTGTTTCATCAAATCAATTGCTCCGGCTGCCACCGCCCGGAAATGAGCACCGGAACGGGCGGCAAAATCGCAGCCTTGCAAAACCAAAAGGTTCATCCATACAGCGACTTATTGCTCCACGACATGGGCGCAGGCTTAGCCGATGGTCGGCCAGATTTTCTGGCCTCCGGCACGGAATGGCGCACCCCACCCCTTTGGGGCATCGGCTTGATTCCCACCGTGAATGAGCATTCATTCCTCCTACACGATGGTCGGGCCCGAAACATCGAAGAAGCCGTTCTTTGGCACAGTGGTGAAGCCGAGAAATCAAAAGAAGATTTCAAAAAACTAAGCAAAGCCGACCGGCACGCACTGCTTAAGTTTGTGGAGAGTCTGTAAAAGCGCTAACTTTGTGTACCCCACTTCTCCTGCTCGAATGCCTTTCACAAGTGTTTATTATGAAAAAAACATACATTTTACCTACCATAGCATCAAGTGCAAAGCTGGGCTTCTTCCTGCTCTGCCTGATGGCTTTTACCCCCGCGCTTTTTTCTCAAAAAGTAGCGCATACAAGCATCAACAAAACAAATATCAACCTTAGGGGAAACCCGGTGATACTCGGCCAAGTCACGCTCAACACTGCTACTGCTGGCAAAGTGATCCTTCGCTTCGATGGCCAATGCCTTTCGTCAGTGGGCGACCGCATCGTGTTGGCAGCCAGCCAGACCACGAACTGGGGCACCAACGATGGGTGCGTGGAGTTGGAAGCGGCTTCTGCCGACATCAGCAGCAATCCTTTCTCCCATACCCGTTCTTATGATGTACCAGCAGGAGAACACACCTTCTATGCGGTGGCGCAAAATTTTTACGAATTGATTGGCAGTGGAAAGGCGTCCATTTACGGAAGCCTGACGGCAGAATGGTTTCCCGAAATCCCCGGGAAAGCCTTTGCTCGACACCAGGGTTTTACCTTTGAAAATATTTTGGTAGAAGGCGCTCCGAGGACTTTTGGCTCCCTGACGATTGATGCCCCTGAATCAGGAAAAGTGCTTGTCCGATTTGATGGCAAATGCGTGTCGAATTATGGCGACCTGATTTTTTTTGCGGCCAGCAACACACCCACCTGGGGCAATTTCGACGGCAGCTCCAGCAATGAAGTGATCAGTAACGACCTTAACCACTTTTCTTTCGCACATATTAGAACCTACGATGTGGAGGCCGGCAGTCACACTTTCTATGCCGTTGTCGAGAATTTTTACGAGGTATACGGCAACGGTTTTGCGTCCATTTACGGCAGCTTAACCATTGAGTTTTTCCCTGATACCGACGGGGCCGCGTTTGCTTTTCAACCCATCAACACACAGTTTGGAATAACCGTTGAAGGGCCCCCTGTGCCGGTCGGAACCATCAACATGAACGCGCCGACAGCAGGAAAGGTAGCTGTCAACTTTGCAGGCACCTGCATCGCCAGCAACGGCGACCAAGTTCGGCTGGCCGCCAGCGACCACCCAAACTGGAGCGCAAACGATGGATGCATCCAATATGAACCCTACAGTTCAGACCACAACCGAACATCGTTCTCGCATACCATGGTGTATGATGTCGCACCCGGTGACCATACTTTTTATGCGGTTATCCAAAATTATGAGGAGTATGAAGGCAGCGGCTTGGCGGTCGTTTATGCCAGTTTGACGACCCGTTTTTTCCCCAACAATTCAAGTGCCGCGCAGGAGCCTGAGGCATTTCGAAATATCAAAATATCGCCGAACCCAGCCTCGGAATTTGTACACATTGAATACCCTGATTTAACACAGGAGCGTTTCTCAATGACACTTTGTGATGGAAATGGAAGAATCTTGAAGCGTTTTGAAAAATCGGAGCACGACTTTTCAGAACAGGTGCAATGGGAGCTGAATGACTTGCCTCAAGGCGTGTATTTCATTAAACTAACCAATGCCGAAGGCACCGCTGCGAGACAATTCGTGCGACTTTAGATCACTCAACATTTATCACTTATCACTCTTCTTCGGTGTGTTTGGTTCGTCGTAATCAATTTTGCCGCCCCACATGCGCATTTGGCTAAGCACCCACTGTTTGCGTTGCAAAACTTTTGAGGAAGGGCTTTCTACTTTGAAAATCAAGGGGTTGGGCAATACAGAAGCGAGCATGGCCGCCTCTTGGCGGTTGAGGGTTTTGGCGTTTTTGCCATAAAAATGCCGTGCTGCGGCCTCCGCGCCATATATGCCGTCGCCAAATTCGATGCTATTCAAATAAGCCGTCATGATGCGTTCCTTGCTCCAAACGGTCTCGATCAGGAAGGTGAAATAAACTTCAAAACCCTTGCGAATCCAAGAGCGGCTTGGCCATAGAAACACATTTTTAGCCGTTTGTTGGCTGATGGTACTGGCGCCTTTCTTGCGTTTGTGGTTCTTATTGTACTTGTAGGCTTTCTCGATGGCCTCAAAATCAAAGCCCTCATGTTCGAGAAAGTCTTGATCTTCGGCACAGACTACGGCGAGTTGAAGGTGCGGGGAAATTTCGCCAAAAGACACCCAATCGTGCTTTAGGCGGACGTTGCGTTCATCGTCCCAAGCCTGTTGCCAACAGCGCTCTATCATCAAGGGTGTGACCGGGATGGGCAGTACGGCGTATAAAAGCGTAAACCCAATGGTGATGCCGAAGAACCAAAGGGTAAGTTTGAAAAACAGTCGGCGGAAATATTTGCCCCAAAGCAAACGTCCAAATTCATCCTGAGGGATGGATCTATACCAACGGCGGAGGATTCTGGCGAAAATATTCACGGGGTGGAGGTTTGGCGGGCAAATGTAAGGTGGACATTGGATATTGGACTTTGGATTTTGGACGTTGGACATTGGATTTTTGGATGTTGGACAAAGGACATTGGACCTTGGATATGAAACGCCGTCTATCCAACGTCCAATGTCCTTCGTCCAACGTCTAAAGTCCTTCGTCCAGAGTCCAGAGTCCAACATCCAAAGTCCAACATCCAAGAAAAACCATTTCAAAAATTGCGTGTTTAGAATTCTCACTAAATTTGCCCCGACAAGGGCTTTCAAAAACCTTCAAAATAACAATTAAAAAATTTAAGTCATGTTGATCGTCATCAGTGTTGTTTTTATGCTCATTGGATTCATATTGAGTTCCAGGCTAAAAAGCAAATTCAGGCATTATGCTCAAATTCCTCTGCAAAACGGCATGAGCGGTGCCGAGGTAGCAGCAGCAATGCTGAAATACAACCAAATCTACGACGTGAAAATCACGCAAGTGGACGGTGAACTTACCGACCATTACAACCCAGCCGACCATACGGTAAACCTCAGTTCTGATGTTTATCATGGGCGTTCAGTGGCCGCCGCCGCTGTGGCAGCGCACGAGTGCGGCCACGCAGTACAACATGCAACTGCCTATAGCTTCCTACAAATGCGTTCACAATTGGTGCCTATTGTGAACGTTGCTGCTGGCCTCCAGCAGTACTTGTTTATGTTCGGTATTGCGGGCATAGGTATGTTCCACAACAAGATTTTTTTGATCATAGCATTGGCTGTTTTTGGCGTCACCACGTTATTTAGCCTCATCACCTTGCCGGTCGAGTTTGATGCCAGCAAACGTGCCCTCGTTTGGCTCGATGGCAGTGGCTTTGCCCGCGGCGCGGAGTACGACGGAGCAAAAGACGCACTCACTTGGGCTGCTATGACCTATGTTTCTGCCGCTTTGGCTGCGTTGGTGCAATTCCTGTACTTACTCTGGGCATTGTTGGGAAGCAGGAATTAAGCGATGGTGCTTGATTTCTCAAAAGGACGTTAAGAAGTGGGGGGGGGGC
>JACMMM010000537.1 GCA_014379065.1 Saprospiraceae bacterium | reverse complement strand
GCACTTCGCGCTCGCGCTGTAGTAGGGCCGATTGGTCGGCATTCCTTAATGCGGAGATGTGGGTACGAAGTGTACTGAGTTGCGTATTGAGTTGGTTTTCAGTGCCTTCTAATTTCTTGATTTCTGTTTCAAGGATTTCAAGATTCTTCTTGCGACCAATTTTTTTGCCTTCAAAAAGTCCGACAGAGCCGCCCGACATAGAAAATTTGCGCTTGACAAAAGTCCCCGACTTGAAAAGGATCGTTAAGTCAGAGTTCCCAGTCATCGAAGGATTGGTTTCCTCCGAAATCACCACGTTCTCCAATAAATACTCCATCAACGGGCGATACTGCGCTTCCACTTCCACCACATCTACGGCTCGAATACCCCCCGGCAATAGCGCGAGCGGTGCCTGATAATCGCGGAAAGCATCCAACATGAAGAAGTTGGCACGGCCTTTTTGGCTTTGACCTAGCAAACCGATGGCTTTCATAGCCTCAGCCGCATTGGGTACGACGTAATAGTTGAGGTAATTCTCCAGATAATTCTCAATGACGATCCGATACTCTTCTCGAACGTAAAGCATATCGGACAAAAGGGGACAGCGCTTGGCCCATTCCTTGTCCTGACTCAAAAACTTGATGCTCTCTGGGAAGCCTTCGAGCGATTCGACCATACTTTTGGTCAGTTTGTGCTCGTTGCGGCGGGCATCAAGGGAGCGGTTGTGGTCGGCGAGTTTTTTGGCGAGCGCGTCTTGTTGTTGTTCACCATTGACCAAGTCCGACTTGCGTTTTGTCTCGGCTGCGTCGAGTTCAGCAATTTTTTTGGCTTGGGCAGATTCGGTTTTGGTCTGTTCTGCCAGGTTTTTCTCGAGCATTTTCATCTCTTCCCGGCGCGTGGCAATATCCCCAAGCGTTCGCTCCACGTCACGGCGAAGGTTTTCGATTTGGTTCATCTGGATCGCCTTGGTCTTCTCCAACTCCACAATTTCGCGTTCAAAACCCTGCTGTTCCTTTACAAACTCGTCCAGATTCCCTTTCATCAGGTTGTGATCGGAGCGAACTTTTTCGAGCGCCTTTTGAGCTTCCGAGAGGGCGGTTTCAAATTCGCCTTCAAGGTTTCGTTCGTAGTTGAGGTCGGTCTGGTAGCCTTCAATTTCTGAATCCAGCACACGGAGCGTATGGGTGCTGCTGGCGATTTGGTCGTCGAGGCGTTGCAGGTCGTTGGTGATGAAAGAGCGTTTTTGCTCTAGCATGGCCTTTTCGTTTTCCTTGCCGCGGATGCGTCCGGTGAGTTGGTTCACCTCTTGCTGTTGCTCGCTGAGACTGGTTTCCTTGTCGGTGTGGCTTTTGCGCTTGGCTTCGGTGTCGGCTTCCAGGAGGCGGGTCATGGCCTCGGTGCTGCGATAATTGTCTTCTTCGCGGGTGATCTGGCCTTCGAGTTCTTTGTAGGTGTTCTTGTGCCGGGCAAGGTTATTGACGGCCAATTCGACACTGATGGTTTTGTACTCGGCCTTCAGTTCGTAGAATTTCTGGGCGCGCTCGGCTTGTTTTTCGAGTTTTTTGAGTTGGTCGGTGATTTCAAACAGGAGGTCCTCTACCCTATCCAGATCGGCGGCGGTGGCTTCGAGTTTTTGCTTCGTCTCTAATTTTCGGGCTTTGTATTTGCTCACCCCGGCAGCCTGCTCGAACATTTTACGGCGAGCTTGTTCACGGTCGGAAAGCATGTCTTCCACCATGTTGAGCGCGATGATCGCGTAACTGTCCGGCCCAATACCGGTGTCAAGGAATAGCGAGGTGATGTCTTTGAGGCGGCAGGAGACCCCGTTAAGACGGTATTCGCTCTCTCCGCTGCGGTACAGGATACGACTGATGGCGACGCTGGAATAGTCGGTTGGCAGCACGTTTTTGGTATTGTCGAACGTGAGTGTCACCTGAGCCATTTGGCCTTCCTTGCGCTTTTTGGTGCCGTTAAAAAGGATCGAGGACATCTTGTCCAAGCGCAACTGGCTGCTTTTCTGCTCGCCCAGCACCCAACGGATGGCGTCCACCACATTGCTTTTGCCCGAGCCGTTAGGACCCACCACGCCCGTCACATCGGCGTTGAAGTGGAGCACGGTTTCGTTGGCGAAGGATTTGAATCCCTTGATTTCTAATGATTTGAGCCGCATTTTCTACCCTTGGCTATTGACCTTTGGCTATTGGCTTTTGACCACTGACCAGATTCCGTTTGAGAGATGTGTTTGTCAAGCGTCAATGGCCAATTATCAATAGCCTGACGCAAAAAGTGGGCGAAAATAGTGGTTGGGAAGGAATTTAAGAGAACGAAGTTTTCAACAGGTCATGGAGAACTTGTTTTACTATATTTTGAACTTTTTCATACAAAAAATTGATTTTTGTACTATCTAATTTATGAATTATGAACACAATCCAAAATGGGAGCGATTTGATAACCACAATGACCGACTTTGCTAAAAGTAACTACTCTCGGAATTCACTCAATTTTAAAAATTACTTGCTTTTTTTGCTTGTTCTCATCGCATCTGGCAGCTGTCTGATTTTTTTTGAGTGGCTTTTCCTCGGATTGCTATTATGTACTGTTGGGGTTGGGGGACTAGTTTTTATTTTCCCTGCCTATTACGTGGATAATGACGGCCTTACAGGGAACAAAAAGTTTCTGAATTTGGTCAAAAAGGGCGTGTTGTGCGAATTTGTTACTAACCATGACGAAAAATGGTTTTGGATTCGACTTTTTGTACCTGCTAGTAGTATGGTCTATGTTGAAGATTATACAAAAGAATTTATCAAATATTCAACATGGCATTTCTTTCCGGGCACTCAAGATTACACATGTTATGTCAACGTCCTGCCTATATTGCCTGAAACTAATAGATCCACGCTTTCTAATGACCTTGAGTCCATTCTCAAGAACAACCTTTCTTCTTCGATTATTAGGCTCCCCAACGATATCGCTGAAAAGGCCAAAGACCTTTCAGAAGTATATCTATATCTGTATGTTGTAGAAAATTCGCTGCGGATATTTATCAGGGGCGTAGCAATGCGCAATTTTGGAGACAACTACTTCCCACTTTTGAAAATTTCGCGGGATATTCAGAAGTCTCTCACTATCCGTAAAGAAAACGAAGAAAAAAACAAATGGCTCAGTCTTCGTGGCAATGAAGAACTCTTTTATTTGGATTTCAAGGACTTAGCAACAGTAATTGGTGAAAATTGGGATATATTTAAAGGCCACTTCGACAGCCAACACTGGATCCGAACAAAAATCGAAGAACTGGCAAACATCAGAAATTTAGTTGCTCACAACAATAGTTTTATCGACCAACACAACAAGGATGTGTTACGGATCAATTTTCATCAAATTTTGAAGCAGATTGGAAACGCCTGAATCGAACATGTAAGGCTAACAGAAACCTTCACCGAAAAGGTGGTATGGCTCTTCACTGATACGAATTCTTCTCAGGCTCTTGCCGAGTATCAAACAGATAAACAACCGTGATTTGGTCGGGAAAAACGAGGTAATAAAGCCAGTGGTATGTGCCCACGTTGATAAGGTACAAGTCATCCGCCTTGGAAGATTTGCGTCCTAAATGTGGCAGATTGATCAGTAATTTCGCCTGCTTTTGAGTAGTTTTGATAAACTTGGCAGCAGCGGCCTTCCCCCAATTTTCGGAAACATATGTGGCGACTTCGTCAATCTGGACAAGCACTTCTTTGTCCCAGCTCAGTTTTCGAGCCATTTCGCAAATTGTTTTTGGGCGTCCTCATCAGAGACAAAATTGTCTTCGTCTTTGCTCCGTTCAATAGCGCGAAGTAGAGCGGCTTCTTGTAGGGAAGTCATTTTAGACTCAATGTCTTCCTTCAATCCATTTTCCAACTGAATGCGCGTTCGGATGAAATCCAGCATCAACTCGTATAATTGGTGGATGGAGTCTTGGTCTCGAATTTTCGAGAGCCACTCGTACATTTCTAATTTTTGTTCAATAGCAGACATGACAAAATAATTTTAATGCAAACTTACACGAAAGACAGCAAATAAGATCTTATTCCAATCACCCTTTCGCCCATTCCCGTGCCATTTTCATTACCTCCTCATGTGGAACAGTATCACTTTCATCATAGCTCTCCTCTATCGCGATTTCCAATTCCTTGATCGCATGAGGTGGCATATCTTCTAGCATATCCACGCCGTTGACGAGGTTTTTGAGGTAATGGAAGAGGTCTAAAAGTTCATCCTCGTCCTCAATTTGGGTCAGCATTGTCACTATTTCGCCGCGCAATTGCGCAACCGCCGGGCTAATGGAAATATCTTCTGCAACCATAATTCAAAAATTTGACTTGCAGCAAAAGTAAAAACATTTGCCCACCAATCTGCTACATTTGGCCGTGCAATCCGCCTATCACAACTTTCGACTTTTTTACAACCAGAGCATCCACCCTGAGCTACTCAACCTCGAGCAGCGGCGGCGACGGCTCATGCGCTTGTTACTGCTTTCCGGGCTAATGCTGGCAGCAGTGGTAGTGCTACAAGTTTACCTCTCCATTTTTGCGGTCACGCTCGCTTTGTTAATTCCCGTCGGTCTTTGGATCACGTATTTGGTTTTCAAAATCCAGGTCTTTTTCAAAGAGTTCAAGCCCCGAATCGTCGCGCTTTTGCTTGATTTTATTGATAATGATGTCAATTTCACGTTCGATGGCTATGAAGCCAAGGGTTTTATCCCACCAGAAAAATTTCTGGAAAGCCGGATTTTTACTACTTGTGACGACTATTTTGGCGAAGATTTGATCCGGGGACAAGTGCGCGAAACGCCCTTTGAGGCCTGCGAGCTTCGGGTGCGCGAATTCTCTGAAGTGCGCAGTCGGCTCGATCTTGTTTTTTCTGGTATTTTCCTGATGGCCGACTATCAACGTTGGGATATGCACGGCATGGTGCTGGGCCTG
>JACMMM010000536.1 GCA_014379065.1 Saprospiraceae bacterium | reverse complement strand
CCCTTTAGGGGCAGGGGGCGCGACCCAATACTCTAACCATATCTTGAAAATACTTCCCAACAGATCACTTCATTGCTTCACAAACTTAAGACTCATAACCCGTCCATTCATGGCACTTATTTTCAGGCAATACACCCCTTCAGGCAATAGATGAATATCAATTTCACCCGAAAATTCTGAAGGCTGAATCTCTTGTACCAAGCCGCCGCGCATGTCCACGATACAGGCAGCAATCACGTCCAAATCAATGATTTCCAACTGAATAGCCGATTGCGCCGGGTTCGGCCAAAGCCTGACTGAACCGACGCGTCCGGGTTCGCTCGTACCCACCGTATTGGTGATGGTGATCGGTGTGAGTATTGAAGTGCAACCGTTGAAATCCGTGACAATAAGCGAATAGGAACCGGCATTCAGCCCGATCAAATCCTCTGCTGTGGAAAAGGTTTGACCGTCTTTGCTCCAGGCAAAACTGAAGCCACCATTGCCTTCTACGGTGATAGAAATCGCTCCCACGCCCTGCCCATTCATGTCGTTGGAAACATTGTCAATGGAAACACTTGGCAGGTTATGGACGACGATAGAGAACGAACAAGTACCGGTATTGCCCGAAAAATCGGCCGCTTGAAACTGGATAATGGCAATGCCTACTGGAAATATCGAACCGCTGGGCGGGCCTGTCACAGTAATTGGTCCAACCAAGCCACAGTTGTCTTGCGCAGTAGCAGTAGGATAGTTCACTTCATTGGCGCCACAAACCTGGATATTAGAGGGACAAGCCAAGGTAGGTCCTTGAATATCCGTGGCTATGATGTTGAACGAAACCGTACTAGTACAGCCGTTTGCATCTGTTACAGATACCGTGTAGGATCCAACGCCTAGGTTTCCATTATTACCAGGTACGCTGAAAGTATAGGGCGGCGTGCCACCTGTAGCAGCTATTTGTGCCCCGCCATTCATGTCATGGGGACAAAGCACGTTTTGTACAGCAAGCAAAGTAGCTACTAACTGCGCAGGTTGCGTGATGCCAACAGATTGAGCAACAGAACAACCCGCCGCATCCGTAGCCGATACCGTATAATTTCCTGCAGCCAAATTAGTCGCAGTCTGTGTGGTAGATCCATTGCTCCAGAGATAAGTGTAAGGCAAAGCCCCACCACTCACCGCAATCGTGGCTTGCCCATCCGCTCCGCCAAAACAAAGAACGTTGGCAGAAGAAACCGTGGCCGAAAGGGCACAATTGAATGCCGATACATTCACGGTTTGTTGGCTGCTACAACCCTTGGAGTCGGTGACAACCACCGTATAAGAGCCCGGTGCAAGCCCAGTGATGGTTTGGGTTGTTGCGCTATTGCTCCAAACGTAAGTGTAATTAGGAGTCCCGCCTGTTGGGTTGGCGGTGGCCGTACCGTCGCTTGCGCCGTTGGAAGTCACGCCGGTTGCCGAAGCATTGGCTGAAAGGGCGGGCGGTTCCCCAATGCTGGTACTGAATACGGCAGGGCAGTTATTACCATCTAAAATACCGACAGTATAAGTACCCGGCGCCAAATTGTTGACACTCTGGGTCGTTGCTCCATTCGACCAAAGATAAGCAATCGGATTGGCCGCGCCTGTGAGTGTGACCGTTGCGGTGCCGTTGTTTGCCCCATTACAGGTAACATTGGTGGCAGAAACAGCGCCTTGCAAGCTGCACCCAAAGGCATTGACGGTGACGGTTTGTACGGCCGTGCAGCCTTTTGCGTCGGTAACAAGCACCGTATAACTGCCCGGTGCAAGGTTTGTAATGGTCTTGGTGGTGCCACCATTGCTCCAGTTGTAGGTGTAGCCTGCCGTTCCGCCCGTTGGGTTGGCTGTTGCGGTACCATTGTTCGCATTGTTGGCAGTTTCGCCCGTTGCGGAAGCGTTGGCCAAAAGCGGGGCGGGCTGTGTGATTACAATAGTGGCAGAGGCGGTACAATTTTCCCCATCAGTCACAGATACTATATAAGTTCCGGCGGTTAATCCGGTAGTGGTGGGGATCGTATCGCCATTGCTCCAATTGAAGCTGAAAATTCCATTGCCTCCTCCACCGGATGCTGTTGCTGAACCATTATTTCCACCATTGCAACTCACATTGGAGGATGCCGTGATAGCCGCCGTGACGGGGAGTGATTGGTGAACCTCCACGCTATCCACAGCAGTGCAACCATTGTCTATGTTGATTACAGTCAAAAAGTACTTCCCAATGCTGTCCACAACGGGTGTGAGCGTCGTGTCGCCAGACACAATGTGCCCGCCATTTTTGACGGTCCAGAGGTAGTCAAAGGGAGGGCCTTGCGAGGAGGGCGTGCCATTGAGTTGTAGGCTGGAATTGTTACAGTTCAAATTTCCTGGTTTGACAATACTATCAAAAGGTGCGGTTGTGTTTTGCACCACAGTAGCCACAGCGCTTGAAGTGCAGCCGTTGACATTACCCTTAACTGTTAGCGTGTAGGTTCCAGCAGTATCCGTGAGCGGATTTTGGAGGTTGGAACTAAAATTTTGGCCCGTCCAGCTATACGTCACATTGGGCGCGAGGGGAGAATTGCCAAGAAGTTGAATAGTATCGTTTATGCAATTAAGTTGACCACTCACAGAAGCCGACGCGGCGGGCGGTGTGATGTTTTGCTGCACTGTTATGGTATCAAAGCCTTTGCACCCGTTGATCGTATTGGTTACCGTTCCGAAATAATTCCCTGGTATCGAAACACTGGGGTTGGCAATATTGGAAGAGAAATTGTTCGGCCCCGTCCATCCAAAAATTGGGTTGGGCGCATTGGTCGTCAAGTTCAATTGCACGGAGGTAACAAGGCAAGTCAATGACCCCGATACCGAACCCAGGGCTGTGGGCGCCGCCGTATCTCCAGTAACCGTGGCTGTAGCCGTTTTAGTGCAACCATTGTCCGGGTCTGTTACTGTAAGTGTGTAAGTTCCTGTTACGTTTACAACAGGTTTTTGTTGGTCTTGGTTGCCGGGAGTGATGCCTGGCCCAGTCCAACGAAAAGTGGCGCCCGGGGTTGTGGAGTTCCCCATGAGCATTACATCAGGGGTGGCACAGGTGATGGTTCCGCCCGAAGCGGAAGCGTTGGGTGGCGCCGTGTTGCACGTCACCGTGGTGGAAGCCGTGGCTGTGCAGCCATTGGTCGTATTGGTCACCTTGATAGCGTAGGTGCCGCAGGCATTCACCGTAGGAGTGAGCGTAGTGCTACCTGATACAATATTGCCACCATTCGAGGCGGTCCACAAGTAAGTGATATTACCCCCAGTGGAAGAGCCCGCGCCATTGAGTTGGAGTTGTGGAGTCGTGCATGTAATCACTCCGCTTGGCCCGGCATTGGCGATGGGTAGGATGGTGTTGCCAGTAATGATTGCTGAGGATGCTTTGGTGCATCCATTTGCGTCGGTAGCGATAATGGTATAAGTGCCAGTTTGGTCAAAAGTGGCGGTCTTGTCCGTTTGACCATCAGACCAGAGATAGGTGTAGCCGGGGGTGCCGCCTCCGGCGGTAGCGGTAGCGGTAGCACTGGTGATACAGGTGACACTGCCCATGACACTAGTGCTTAGGGTCATTACGCTAGGCTGAGTAAGGGTAGTTGAAGCGGTGGCCGGGCTGCCCCCTCCTGCGGATGTCACGGAAACGGTGTAGGTGCCTGCCGTAAGGTTGATGGCGGTTTGGGTGGTTTGGCCGCCCGTCCAGGCGTATGTGTAAGGTGGCGTACCACCAGTGGCCTCCACAGTAGCACTGCCGTTATTGCCGCCGTTGCAAGTAGGGTTCACGGTGTTGGTAATCGTGGCGATAAGCGGCGGCGGGCCGGCGAAGCCAAAGGAGAAATTCTCCCAGACAGGTTCGTCGCCACCGCTACCACCGTTTCCGTTGCAGAGGTTGACGATGTAATACACCTTCACCGTATTCCCCGGAACACTAAAAGGAGCCCTCCATTGGAAATCCCAAGAAACCATTCCGCCGGCAATGTTTTTTCCGTTGCGATGTTCGACATATTCTCTGCCTGCGAGGAATTCGGTGCCTAAGTCTGCTGCTGCTTCGATGAGGTTGCCACAATTGGCATTGTTGGCATCCACCACTACCAGTTGCAAGCCGGCTTTGCTTGGGGAGCCAGCAGTGACCGTCATTTTGACGTTGATATCGTAGAGCGCATCAGGATCAGCGGTGACCGGGAATCCCGTGACGTCTATATTGCCGTTAAAGCCGCCTCCGGTGTGACAACTGTTGCAGTTGCCATCGAAAGGAGCAGCCGTACGGCCTGTGGGGGGGTTGCCATTGTTGGCGAGCCAAACAAGCATACCCAAGAGGAGGCCAGTAATGGGGAGCAGGCGGGAGTGTTTAAGTTTTTGCACGCTAATTAGTTGATTTTTGATTGAAAAGCAGGATTGGTGGCACGGCAGGGCGTCGTGTCACCATTATTATTAAAATATAATCGGAAAAAGGGGGTGTTAACTTGGACTAGGGGAGCGATGTAGACCTACGGAACAAAAGGCATTTTAGTTGTGCTAAAACCAAATTGCTGGATGTTTCCAGAAGCAAAATAACAGCATTTATATTGGAGCGTTTGTCGGGTATTGGCAATAAGTTGAATTTAAGAAGTTGTTTGAGTTATTCCGTTGCAGTCAAAAAGAGCAGTTTTTCGATTTAGGCAATTCATTTTTTGAAATTCATAGTGGGGCTATGGGTTGAAAAAAAGGAAAGACATGAATCGAAAAGATGCCTTTTTGGCGCAATGGGAATAACTCAAACAACTTCTTAAAAGAAAAAGCCTCCTATGCTTAATACTG
>JACMMM010000535.1 GCA_014379065.1 Saprospiraceae bacterium | reverse complement strand
CTCCACCCGGCGTGACCTCCAATTTCACAGCCCGAACGGAGTAAAACAGGGTATCTGCCACAGGCGAAAGGTCTTCCCAAGAAGTTTGGAACAGCAAATCTGGAGTTACCCGCATATAAGGCCCATCAAGGCTAAAGGATCGGTAAATCAGGTACGCCACCACCTCTGGGTCGGGTGAAGCAGTCCAGTGCAGGTTGACCTTGTCGCAATTGGAAACGACGGTTAAATTGCTGGCAGGTGCGACGATTTTTGCCCGCAGTGTTGGGTCGCCGAGCAGCGCGATATGCGCGCCGCTTTCGCCATTGGAAACTCCATAGGCCGTGTTGAATTGAGCGTTTTGGGTTTCTTTCAGGCAATAGCCAATGGTTTCACCACTGGCTAATCCGTGCTGCATCCAATGCGGGCGGCCTGCCCAACTGACGCTGAGCACGCTGCCTTTTGAAGCAAGCAGCGCCGGCATAAGCGGGTTGGTTTCAAAGTCCCAATCGCCAAAATAGTCGCCGTACAAGTTGGCAAACACCGTTCGAACCGAGTCCGTTGCAAAGTTTGCCGCCGTGCCGATCCCGCCTGCACTCGAATAGGTCCCGTTTGTGCCCGCGCCATAGCCGAGCAGGTAACGATCCGAGTTTAAAAACTCCCCGGTAGCCACATTCCATTCTCCTGTCAAAGGAATCGCATTGCGATAGCCATCGGCGGCGAAGGCTTCGCCGCCCGACCAGCCGAGATGGTCGTCCACTAAAGCGCGATTGGGCACTTTGTATTGCCCCGTGCGCCAGAGGTGGTTCTTGAACAAATACCTGCGCAGCAATTCCACGGGTGGCAATCCAAATGTGGCGGCAGAAAGCCGGCGAAAATCAAGACGCCCGACGGGAATTTCTATGGCTGAGGGTAGCGTGTTTTGGTCAAATTTTCCATCGCCTGGTACGTTTCGGTTGGCCAAGCGTGCCGTGTTCGGGATGTTCACAGCATTATCCGTCCAAGTGCCGTTCACGTCGCCGTAATAAGCATCACAGGGCCAGGCTCCGATGTGGTCGGATTGGGTGTCCCAGTCCATGCTGCCCGAATATGGGATGGGGACGTTGCCCATGAGCAGCACGGCTTTTACGTTTGTGGGGTCGGCGTTATAAGCGTTTGTTATTTGGTTTTTCACCCATTGCACGGTAGTGAATGGGCCTGTTTTGAAGGGCATCGTGTGCCAACCCTCGCCGCGCAGGTCATTTTTAAAGACCACCAAATCTGCGCCCAACAGGTCGGCAGTGGTAGAGTCTATGAAGACCAAGATTTTCCCTCGATTGTCCACCACGGGTTTGAAAAAGTTTGCAAAAGCATACCCGTAGGCCATGACATTGCCAGTTTTTCGCTCTACAGCATATTCGTAGGTTTCGTTTCCGTCGAGGCCCGAGTCGAAATAGCCATTGAGTTGCGTTTCGGTGGCGTTCACGAGTTCGACCCAGGTGTCACCCGCTGCACCTTTCACGCGGCGGCGCAGGATGATATCGGAAGGTTGTGGGTTGGTCCAGCTTAGAAAAACGGCTGGAGGGTTTAGCCCGGCAGAAAGTTGCATGGGCACCACGGCATCTTGCGGTGTTTGAGCGAAAAGGGTGGCCGTGAAGAAAATCGAGAGGAGGGAAGTAAGAAATCGGGACATGGGATGAAGATTAGTTTGTCTTGCAAAAATAGGGGAATCTGGACGGAAGCGGAAGAAGTAAAAAAAATCGCTCTCTGAAAAAATGCATCCCAAGTGTGATGCTAATGCATGACATTTGTCCTATATTTGCATCACAAATGAATCAAAACGGCAACTTTGGGTTCGATTCCCAATGATTCAACAAGTCGACTCGGTCAAAGCCACCTGCTCTGTTCGGGCCGCAACAATCAAAGGCAACTTTGAGCCTCGGTTTTTTAACCGGGGCTTTTTTATTTTCGGAGAATACCCAGAGGGTCTGACTTACTCGCTTCTTTGAGTATGATAGGGCTAACACAATCAAACAAATTTTCTACCCCAAATTTTTTCAAACTACCTTTTGGATACTCCTTTCGATAGAGCAAGTGAGCAACTACATCAATGGTTTGGATGAAGTAGGAGGTAGAAGAGTCCCGTTGAAAAACATCTTCCAAAATGTTGTCAACAGGAGCATTATAGGTGCCTGGATTGAAATGCGATTTCACAGGGTTGTAGATGCGCATTTTTCGTAACAGCATTCGAATTTTTCGCTCATCTGTTTGGTCAGCTACGATGATACCTTGATCTGTTGCATTTTTCTTCAAATATGTATCATATCGTTCAATCAGTCGCTGCCATGCCAATGCTTGGAAATCAGTATTGGTGGGGAAAGCAGGCTTGTCTAGGCATACAGCAATAACTTTTGCCGTATCAAAAATGATGGGGATCTGTTGGGCATATTCCCGTAATATCTTCAATCGGCTATTCTTACGAATACTGCGATAATCTGCCAGCTTATTGATGCGAATCAGCTCGGACGCATGGACTTCTGTCCTTATTTTCAACCCATAAGCGTTTTTTAATGCAGCACGAAAGGTTTTCATTCGGAACAAAAACTTGGGCCAGTCGTCATCTTTTACGACTAAGCCGCACAACACATAGTGACGAGAGCCGTATCGAGACACTCCGGGATCGCCGCTTTCATCCACATATAAAAAATGCATAAGCGTGTTGATTTAGGTTGAGGAATATCATGCAGATGCTCAAGCAAGCCTGCATTATCAACACAAAGTTGCATAAATACATAAATTAAAACACAGTAAGTTTTAAACAAAGTGTTGAAAACTTTAGCACCAAATCCCTCCTAATTCTTCCATTACCCTTACTGCCTCTATCAAAACAACCACCATCTACTGGATTGCTGACGAAATGATCTTAATGGCGAAATGACCCAATGACCAACAATGACGAAATGACGACGAATGATTTTACCTTTGCCCCCGCTTATGGGCCGCATCCTCGCTATAGATTTTGGACTGAAACGCACGGGTATCGCTGTTACCGACCCCTTGAAAATCATCGCCAGCGCACTTGCCACGGTGCCTACGCACGAGGTGTTGGCTTTTCTCCAACGCTATTGCTCGGAGGAAGAAGTGGAGCACTTTGTGCTCGGGCTTCCGCTCCACATGGATGGCAACCCCGCCCAAATAGCCCCACAAGCCGATGCTTTTGCAGAACGTCTGCAAAAACTTTTCCCTGAAAAAAAAGTTATTCGCCAAGACGAGCGAAATACCTCCAACGACGCTAAAAAAATCATCCTCCAAAGCGGCATCAAAAAACAAAAACGCCGTGACAAAACACTGGTAGATAAAATTGCTGCCGCGCTCATTTTGGAGCAGTATATGGAGGAAAATTATTGGATGGATTGATTCAATTGTTCGATTGGTACGATTGTTTTGATTGGTACAATTGCGGAGATTTCGCCTTGTTTAATCGAACCAATCGAGTCAATCGTAACCATCGAATCAATCAAAAAATCGAACCAATCAAAGAAATGTTACTCCCAGTTTATGCCTACGGGCAACCCCTTTTAAAAAAAGTGTCGGTCTTCATAGATCCAGAATATCCTGATTTACAGGAACTTATCGCCAATATGTGGGACACCATGTACCACGCCGATGGAGTCGGCATTGCAGCACCACAAGTAGGGCACGGCATCCGGCTTTTTGTGATTGATACCGAACAAGTGGATCGAAAAGAAGGGACCGAGGCTCCGACCGACACCCCTCTCAAGCAGGTGTTCATCAACGCGCAAATGTTGGACGAGACCGGCAACCCTTGGACGTACGAAGAGGGCTGTCTGAGCATCCCTGACATACGCGGCGACGTGGAGCGGCCCCATGCAATTCGTGTCCGTTGGCAAGACGAAAATTTCCAAGAACACGAAGAAGCGTTCACCGGCATCAACGCCCGGGTCATCCAGCACGAATACGACCACATTGAAGGCGTCCTTTTCACCGAAAGACTAAAACCACTCAAAAAACGCCTCATTCAGCGCAGAATGGAGGCTATTCGGGAGGGAAGGGTGAAGACGGACTATAAAATGAGGTTCTACAACGGGCGGTAAGGAATTGTGTCTCAGACCTTACAAGTTTTTGTTATGGTATAAAAGTTGCAGGCTGTGCTGTAAATAATCATTGCACATCATGCTCCGCCATCTTGATATCCTTGTCGCCGATCATCACCCTATTTTTGTTGAGGGGCTGCGGTCCATGTTGTCCAACACTGGCGATGACGAGCGATTTTCCTACCACATAAAGGCTGTGGCCAGCAACGGCCTACAAGTTGCAGAATACTTGGGCCGCGCTCAGCCCGACCTTTTCTTGCTCGACCCAGACTTGCCCGATGCCGAGATTTTAAAAATCGTTTCATCGGTCAAGCAAAAAAGCAATAAAACTCGAATCTTGATCCTAAATGGTTCGGGCGATCCTGCTCACATACAGGCTGCTTTCAGGGCAGGCGCGGATGGTTACATGCTCAAATCAGGGTCACATGACGAACTTTTATTGGCCATGGGGGAATTGGCCGAAGGCCGCACCTTTGTTGGCAGGGGCTTGATGCCGATAGATTTACAAAACAGTAATGGTGCGCTTGCGCCCGATCTGCATTTTGCAAAAAAAAGTGGCCTCACACGCCGCGAATTGGAGATTATGAAACTTATCGGTCAAGCGTTGACGAACAAGGAAATCTCAGAGCGCATTTTCATCAGCGATCAAACAGCCAGTGTGCATCGCAAGAATATCATGCGAAAGTTGCACGTGAACAGTACTGGAGCGCTCATCAAAATGGCATTTGAGAATCACTTGGTCTAACAAGTCAATTTGTTCAAAAAACTGTTGGCAAACAATCATCGGTTGTTGTATGTTTGCCCGTTCTTCCATCCTTGCTTTTGAGCGCCCTGCTCCTCTTTGCTTTAAATTAACCTTCTTGTGGTATCCAATGCCCATTGTTAGGCATTGTATTTGCTACCTTGTATGTCAATTTGCAAGCTTTACGTGCTAAAAGTTTGCAGAGCTCATAACGACTTTTTTAACTTTGTCCCGCTTTGTGGAAATCCCTCAGAAAACGACCTGTTTCGATTCAAAAAGCACACTCAAACGATTACTTTTTCTCTTAATCTTTATCTCATGAAAAAAGCGAACGCTACACTCTTTTTTAATTTTAATCTGTTGGGATGGACTTTGGCCTTGGCTTTATCGCTTTCGGCAAACAATGTCACGACCGCTCAATGTGTCATGATTTGCAACGATTTGGTGCAAATTTCTCTTGACGACGACTGCCAGGTGGAAATATTGCCCGACATGATTTTGGAAGGCAATGCATGCCCGAACGGGGTGTTTCAAGTCCAGGCAAAAATCAACGGGGCATGGGTCCCTGGATCTGGCAATTTTGTGGCCACTTCCGCCCATATCAACCTCACGCTTGAGATTCGGGTCAAGGATCTTGTGTCGGGTAATATTTGTTGGGGGTATGCACACTTCGAAGACAAGCTTCCGCCCGTGTTGGATTGCAATGACATATTCTTGAACTGCGCTATCACGAACTACACCCCAGCTTACATCCTTGACGTGTTAAACGTTTCTGATGCCTATCCTTCGGTGGACGAAAACTGCACTTCTACCACACTTACCTATATTGACACCTGGTTCGACCTTGGCTGTAGTGGCACCATCAACGGCTTCTCTGACATCAGTGCGTATGTCATCCGCAAATGGACAGCAGTGGATCAAAGCGGCAATTCCGCTACCTGCAATCAGTATATCTATTTCGAGCGCCGCCATGGGGTTGATGTGATTTTTCCCCCTGATGTCACGGTAGATTGCACCGATCCCAATGCAAGTCCGAGCATAACAGGTGCTCCATACGTGGTGGATTTTGGCCTTCACTTTGATGTTTGGCCCAACGGCACTTACTGCGAGCTCAACGGTACTTACCAAGATTTGAAATTGGTTATCTGTGATGGCACCTACAAAATACTACGCACCTGGACGATATATGATTGGTGTTTGCCTACAGGTCCCCAGAACCCACTTACGCACATTCAAATTATCAAAGTGCTTGAT
>JACMMM010000534.1 GCA_014379065.1 Saprospiraceae bacterium | reverse complement strand
TGATCAGTCGGGAAAAGGTGGAAGCGTTCAAACAGTGGCTGGGGAAATAACCTTGGGCTTCGCCTTTAAAATTCCTTGCGGAAACCCAGGTCCACTCCCAGGCTGAGCTTATCCCGTTGAGCGCGCCCGAACACACTATTCTCGCCGGGGTTGACAAGCCAGCGCGCCATGGGTTGCACAAACACGGCTGCGCCGACGCTAAAGGAATATTGCCAGCCGAAGGCTAATCCCAGGCCAATGTTGAACTGATCCAACTCCTCCTCTTCCGGCAACACATTGGCGCTGGCCTCGATTTCGGCATACCAGCGGGGAAAGAAATAGCCACGTAGCGCAAGGGGTACGGCGATCACCGATTGAATAGTCTGTATAGAAACCTCTTGGCTCATATCGGCAATGGGCTGACACGGCAAAATGCCTGCATGATTTTTGGCCCTAATCGTTTATAATTTTTAATCCACTCAAACCAAGCAATGTAACCGTACAAATAGTATTTACTGACTCCTTTAAATCGTCGTAAAAAATTCCGGACATCGGTCCATAAGCCTTCAATCGTATTCGTATGTACTTCGTTTATGCCATCACCATCGTCATCGCGTGCCCATTCTTTTATACTATGACAGACGGTTTTGTGCGCCCGAAGGAGCGTTTCTACGCCTATATAAGCCTTATGTTCATCGCTATAACACGTCCCAGTATCCCCTCGCATGCGTTCCAATATGTCTTGTACTTCTACTTTTGTCGTATGAAAGAGCACTTCCAATCGAATCTGGCCACTCTCCCGGCCCACCGTCCCGAAAACCGGTGGCCGGTCATTATCAAACGTGCCTAACCCTTTTTTTTATTCGCTCGACGGCGGGGTGGATCCTCCGGATCAGGATGCGCAATACCTTTTTCGCCGGCATTCTGGTACATCTCGTCACTTTCAGTAGCTTGGTCCGGCAAACGACTTTCCTCGCGCCGATCAAACGCCAAGTCTTGCATCTCATGCCGTAGATTCAGCAAGCCTTCATAATCCACCTTCAATTCCCGGCTGATGGACAAGGTAGAATCCCCCTTGGTAAAGCCTCGCAGAATCATAATCACTTGACTACAGGTATAATGCTTTCGCTCCCACACTGTACCCGTAAACACGTTAAAAAACTTTTCACACGCTCGACACTGAAATTGAATGATCGGAGGACGCTTTTTCATGTGCGGCCGAAAATCCAAACTTCCACAATGTGCACATTTTAGGTTCCCGTCGTGAAACTGTTCGACCAAAAGAGTATAACATTTCTGCTCATCCAGCAGGTTGTCAATTGGAAATTCAAACATCTGTTTTTCTCACAAATATAGGGCTTTGGACCAAATCAGCCTAATCCCGATATGAGCCATTATTTTTAAGATTAGCGATAACGGTTTGGGGCTTGGAGAAGGCAGGGTTTTTCAGCAGACTGTTGATTGAAGTACCAATGCCAAATTTATAACTAAATGTTGATACGAAGTACATCAGCCCTGCTTTTGCCAAGCCCTTGTTATGGGCAGTTTTTTCTCTTTTTCATTTCAAACTATGTCTTAGAGCTTGTTCGGGATTTTGGTTCGAGGCGAAAGC
>JACMMM010000533.1 GCA_014379065.1 Saprospiraceae bacterium | reverse complement strand
TATGCGTTCAACCAGCAACAGTAGCGCGACCACTTTACCATCCGCGTCGACCAGAACCGCTATAAGGGCAGCCTGGACTACCAGTACGCCACCGGCCTCCAGCCGTTCCAGCCGTTCAAAGGGGTGAACAACAAGTACCTGAAATTTATTAAAGAATTCAATTTCAACCCGTTACCCAATACCTATGGTTTCAATACGAATCTGGAGCGTTTTGAAGGCATCACCACTTATCGTTTTGCCGGTGAGGATCCTGCGCTAAATACTTACTACAACCGCAGGTTCACCTGGGAGCGCAACTCCGACCTCGGTTGGGATATCACCAAAGCCATTCGCTTCAGTTTTGATGCCAATGCGAGAAGCCTCATAGACGAACCGCTAGAATATGTTTCGGAAGGCGGGCCGAGGGTAACGCGTCAGGAACGCCGCGACAGCATATTGACCAATTTCAAGAAATTGGGTCGCCCAAAACTCTATGCCCACAACGCCAGCCTCAACTGGACGCTGCCCTTCAAGCAGATCCCTATGTTGGATTTCATCAACATGAAAGCCTCGTACACAGCGGGTTACACTTGGACGGCGCAATCCTTGAAGTTGCAAAACTTGGGAGACCCCCAAAACGACCCGTTCTATGCCTTCGAGAATTCCCGAGACCTTGGCAATACCATCCAAAACAGCAACACCCGCCAAATCAATGGCGACTTCAACATGGAGACGCTCTACAACAAGAGCAAATACCTCTCAAGAATCAACAAACCGGGAAAACCCGTTGCTGGTGGCAATCGCGGCGGAAGCAATGGAACCAAGCCCGCTGGGCGCGGCGGCCGTGGCGGAGATGACAGCAGTCCGGCCCCCAGGGGTAAGGACGGTAACCGTCCGGGTACAGGTGGCAACCCCGCAGGTGGTGGCAAAGATGACCCCGCTCCTGGCGGCGGCAAGGACAGTGGCGGCGCACCAGACCGCAATGACCCGAGTATTCCGCCAACACCGCCCGACAAAAACAACCCTGGCGGCATGAGCCCTCCAGGTGCGCCACTGCCAGGCGGCATGGGCGGCATTGACCCCGTAACGGGTCGTCCTACCCGCACGCGGCCAAACCCCGCCGGTGCCGACCCCTCTAAACCTGCCGACCCTGCCTCCGGGGGCAAGAATAAGGATGCTGACAGCAAAGACAAAAAAGGCAAGGACAAGAAGAAAGAAGAGCGCCAACCATCGCTGGCAGAGCGCATTGCCTTGCGACCGCTCATGCTGGTGCGCAAGGCCCGTTTTACCTACTCCGAAAACCGGAGCAACGTGATACCCGGCTTTACGCCCGAAACCAAACTCATGGGATTGAGCGAAGGATTTGATGCACCCGGCTGGGCATTTGTGGCCGGCTTCCAGGAAGCTGACAGGGCCTATCTCGAGCAATTGGGGGCTGCGGGGAACATTACACACCGCCCGGAACTCAACCAGCAGGTGATGAAAAACTACACGCAAAACCTGGATATGGGCGTGACCATTGAGCCGTTCACTGATTTCCGGCTGGAATTGAACGCCAATAAACAGTACACCCGCAATAGCACCGAACTGTTCAAGGACACCTTTTTTGACCTCGACCCGCAGAAAGTTTATTTCGAACACCGCGCTGCGCGAGATTTGGGCAGTTATACCATCTCGTTCCTTTCGATGAACACGATGTTCAACAAGGATATCGCGGGGTTATTCACAAGGTTTGAATCTTACCGCCCTCAAGTTTCGGAGCGATTGGCGCGTGAAAATGGCCTGTCTGCAAATGAACTTCACGACATTGACGATGGGTACAAAAAAGGCTACGGGCGCATCCACCAGGAAGTGTTGATACCCGCCTTTTTGGCAGCATACACGAAGAAAGACCCCAATACCGTAGGGCTCAATGTTTTCAAGACCATGCCTGCGCCCAACTGGAAATTGAGCTATAACGGCCTTTCCAAACTGGGCAAATTGAAAAACTTCTTTTCCAGTATTCAAATCTCGCACGGGTATAAAAACACGCTTACCGTTAGTTCGTACAACACGGATATTTTCTACAATGATGCCAATCCGTTTGACACGAACAACGATAATTACAGGCTGAACTTCAACTATACCGCCAGGTTTGAAATCCCGCAAGTAGTGATCAACGAGCAATTCCAGCCGCTGTTTGGTATTGATGTAAAGTTGAAAAATGAAATGACATTCAAGGCTGACTACAAAAAGACGCGGACGCTGGCCATGTCGTTTATTGACTACCAACTTTCAGAATCAAAGAGCACGGGCTATACGGTCGGGTTTGGGTATCGCATCAAGAATGTGAACATCCCATTCCTCACGGGCAAAAAGAAACTGGATGGTAAGTCAACAAAGAAGAAGAAGAGCAATAAAAAGAAGAAGCCTGGTGCCCCAACCACGCCGCCACCCCCAACTGGAGGTGCTGGCAGCACGGCCAACGACCTGACCTTCAAGTTCGACTTCGAGGTGCGCGACGACATCACCATTGCCCACATTCTCGACAGCCCGAACGAGGCGCAACCCACTCGTGGCGCGCGCACCATCAGCATCAACCCGCAGGTAGAATACGCGCTCAACAAGCGGCTCAAACTGCGGCTCTTTGCCGACTACCGCAAAACGGTGCCGAAGACCTCGCAGTCGTTCCCGATCACGACGCTGAATACGGGGGTGACGGTACAGTTTTCGTTGAATTAAATTTAAAGAACCGCAAAACCGCAAAACCATGCCTATCTCCGGTTTACCTGCCAACAGGCATGGTTCTGCTGTTTTGCGGTTTTATTATTTAACGGGGCTCTGATAGGCTATGAAAAAGGAACGCATCTCCCCCTCCTCGAGTGTCATCCCGACCGGAGGGAGGGATCTGCGCAAGGGCGAAGTGGATATTTCTGTTTTTTGCTTGAGCAGTTCTGCCTAAGCCTCGGGATCGGGATGACACTCGATGAATGGATAAGGCCAGATTACTTTATAGGCCTTTTGTTGCCTGCTTGCTTGATTGTTCACTTTTAAAAATAGTGCTTCCATGATGCGCATCAAGTTTTTGCTTCCAATGCTATTGTTGCTTCCCTGCCTTTTACAAGCACAGGACAAGCCCAAGCGGGCTTTTGGCGATCGCCTTTTGCTAGGCATCCACTATGGGTTCGATGAAGACTATGTTGGCACCCGGGACAATCAATATGAGGTAGCACATTACACGGGTCTGCGGGCAGGGATTTCGATTACCCGGCATTTGTACGCAGGTATTCAATCTCAATTTGTCCGGGCGTATAATTTTGAAACGCCCGCTCAAAATTTCTACATGGCAGGTCTATGGGCGCGGTATTACCTCCTGCATCCTGCAATGCAGGAATCATCTAATCGGCTGGGCATTTTCCTTGAATCCGGATTTATGATGGGGAATTACGCTTTTGAAAACCGCAACACGGTAGAATATTACTTTGAGCGATCCGGCAATTGGTATATTCCAAACGTTTTGGGCGCAGAGTTCAGGGTCTGGCGCAAACTGACCCTTGAAGCAGGGCTGAATCTTTATTACAATAATGGCGGTAATTGGGACCAGCAAGGCTTTGGTTACTTTAGTGTGGGCACAAATTGGCACTGGTAAGATGCCAGCTTGTTTTGAGCCAATTGCTACCTGCCTGTCACAAAACATAGCATAAGGCGGAAGCGTCCTCGATTAGTTTTAAATTTTGCGGTTTTCCTGTTTACCTGCCGATAAGGCATGGTTTTAAATTTTCCTGTTTAATCTTTCACTTCAACACCTGCTTGAGCGCCTTCACACTCGCCTGATTGTCCGCCGTATAGAACGCCTCAAGGATGTCAAGTTTTTCCCTTTTGCTCAAGTGGAAACTTAGCGATGCCTCGCGGTTTTTGCGCACCGGGTGATAGTGAAAACGCACCATTTCCACACGGTTGCCGCCGAGTGCGTCGTTTAGGAGCGCCAGCGCGTTGTCTTGCTCAAAATCCTGAATATCGGTAATGTTCCCGCCGGCTGCCTCTGCCGGAGTAAGCATATTTTCAAAAACACCCTTGTAATCGGAGGGTATGATAGCGTGGATTTTGTCCCAGCAGCGAATCTGGACAAAGACCACGCCGCCCGTGTTTTCGAGGATCCAGTCCTTGAAAACGTGGGCGAAACGAATGGACAGCCCTAACCCATAATTGTCACGGAAACCAGCGTCAAGGACTTCTATCGAGGGGCTGGTCGGCAGCCACACGTTCGGGAGGATAAATGGGTACGTGCAATTCATGCGCATGACACTGCTGAACGCAAGGCTATCTGCTTGCTGGGCGGCAAAAAATCGCCCAAAGTCCACGCCGTCTATTTCGACCTGGGCGGCCAAACGACCTGCATCGGGCTTCATCAAGTAACTAACCCCCTGTGGGCTGATCAGCATCCGTCGCGCATCGTTTAGCACAAAAGGACTGGCGATCATCATGGGGATTTTGGCCTCGCGCTCTGGTTGCCGATACTCGGAGGATTTTCGCAAGAAAAAGCCGTGTGTGTTTTCGTTCAGTTGGTGTTCAAAGAGATAGCCCCGGTCTTTGCGGTAGGAAAAATTGCCCGAGTTGAAACTGGAAATCGGGTAAAAGAGGTCGTTTGTTACGACCGCAGAAGTAATTGCATTGAGCAGGTCTTTGCCCATGTCATCTATGAGGGCAGGGTTCTGTGGGGCATGTCGGTCGCCCTCGGCGTGGCGGAGCATGGCTTCTCGAATGTGTGCTGCGCCCAACAGTCCACCTGAAGCGCCGGTAATAAGGGCCGTTTGGCGCAGGAGTTTGCCTCCCGTGGCGATGTCCGCTTTTTGCAGGGTATGCATGGTCCAGAGGGCCGAGCGGTGGCCGCCTCCGCTCACGCACACGAGCAACAGCTTGGGGCGGGGGTTTTCGGGGGTCCGGTTTTTGGCGAGCCAATTTTCCAGTATCTCAATGGTAGTGGCCCGGTCGCTGGCGATGTTTTGGGGAGAGCAGGTTTTTTCAATCGCAGGGTAATTGTACTGGGCACTGTTTTCCTTTTGATAATCAAGGCCGTATGCACGGTTTCTGTAGTTGAAAAAGCCCCAGCCCGTCAGCAAATTCACCGTAAAAATCAGCCCCAAAAACACGGCAGTGCCCCATTGCCTAAACCAAAAACGGGTAGCGCCGTAAAGTCCCATCACAATGCTCGACAATAAGAATATGGTGGCCCCGGCGGGAATCCGTGCCCAGACACTGTCCATAAACGCGCCTTGCACCATAAGCAAAAAAAGCGCGACGATCAACACCACCACGGCATTCCAATGGTTTTGGCGGAACACCTGCTCCAGTACCCTGGTATCATAATGCGCCACGCTGCGCACCAAGCGCGCGCGGCAACGCTCAGTCAGGTAAGTATCTACGCGCCAACGCGTTACGCCCATTTGGATTTCGCGGACACTGGGAAGTCGCTGGCTGAAAAGCACCCGACTACCCGGGCGGGGAGTCCAGTGGAAAGAGCTCAAATCCTTGTTCGTCAGGTGGAAATAAGCCGCCAATATGCCTGTAATGGCTGTTGTACCCGAAAGAAAACCAGCGATGTTCCAGACGATTTCGGTACTCGACGTGATCATTTCGTCATTCCATTGAAACCAGATGGTACAAGTGAGCCATACGGCAATAAAAGCCAAGGGAACAAGGCTATTGTTGAAGCAAAATTTGGTAAACGGCGCACCCAGCGTTGCTAAAAAAGGAAAGCGGTTGGAGCAGAGCAAGTAAGAAGTGAGGTGCCAGACCATCACCAGACCGCCAAAAGCGCCCCCCGTCAGGAAAAAACTCCAAAAATTGACTTCTCCGTGGTACTCGGGGGTGAGCATGAGGTAGTGCATCCCAAAAAAACGCCCTACCAACCCCGTGCTGAACGCCGCCAAAATAAACCATATCAAGATCAAAACCAGATGGTTTCGCAGGTGCAAGACCAGCAAGCGGAAGGGAAAGGAGAAGTAGATTTGGCGGAAAAGAATCACGTTTTTGGAGTGTTGAGTTTCAAATTGAAAGGGACGCGTACGGAAAGAACGGCAAAATGCCGAAAAAGGTTTGTTCCGATGCCAGTTGTAACCGAGAATCGCTAGGGAAATTGGGCTTTTTGCGCAACTTACTAAATGACTGCCAGTCACCCGGTGAGTTTCAGCCGCGTTGCAACATGAACGACCTTTGTTCTATAACCAAACCGCCCCATCTCGCAAAGTACGGGATGGGGCGGCGGCTTATCTAATCAGGCATAGCGCGTAGCGCTAATTGCTGCTAATTAGGTTTGTTTTTCCTTTGGGCAGCCTCCCGTTTTTGCCTTTCCACGGTTTCTCTAATGATCCGCTCCTGTTCCGGCGTAGGTACTGGCCTTTGGCCATTGGGCCTGGATAATCCACCGGGGTCCAACTGATTCTCGCCACCTTGTCTGGATTTCGTACCTGTGCCTATCAGACCTTGATTCGCCGGCTGTGTGCCTGATTGCGCAGGCATACCTTGTACTGGCATACCTGGTTGTCCTGACATGCCTGATTGCCCAGACTGTTGGCCCATGGCAGGCGGCGGCTCGGTCATGCCGGGTGGAAGGCGGTTTTCCCGGATTTCCATTTGGAGGCTATCTTTGTTGGTAGTGCCGTGGTGGCCCAAAATGGGCGCTATGGCCAAACCTACGAGGCAGGTCAGTTTGATCAAAATATTCATCGAAGGGCCGGAAGTATCTTTGAAAGGGTCGCCCACCGTGTCGCCCGTGACGGCGGCTTTGTGTGGCTCAGAGCCTTTGTAATACATCTGGCCATTGATTTCAACGCCTTTTTCAAACGATTTTTTTGCATTGTCCCAAGCGCCACCAGCGTTCGACTGGAAAATAGCCCACATCACACCGCTCACGGTTACGCCCGCCATGTAGCCGCCAAGGGCCTCAGGCCCCATGATAAAGCCCACCAAAATGGGCGTAATGATGGTAATAAGGCCCGGTGCCAACATTTCGCGGAGCGCGGCCTTGGTCGAGATTTCCACACACTTTTCGTATTCGGCTTTGCCCGTGCCTTCCAAGAGGCCCGGTATTTCGCGGAACTGCCGACGCACCTCTTCCACCATGTCCATTGCCGCTCTGCCCACGCTCTGCATGGCCAATGCGCTGAACACCACAGGAATCATGCCGCCGAGGAAAAGCGCGGCGAGTACTTTTGCTTTGAAAATATTAATGCCTTCGATGCCCGTGAAATCAACGTAAGCCGCGAACAGCGCAAGTGCCGTCAAAGCCGCCGAAGCGATGGCAAAGCCTTTGCCGATGGCTGCAGTGGTGTTGCCCACAGAGTCGAGTACGTCGGTGCGGCTGCGCACTTCCTTGGGCAGTTCGCTCATTTCAGCGATACCCCCGGCGTTGTCGGCGATGGGGCCGAATGCGTCAATGGCCAACTGCATGGCCGTAGTAGCCATCATGGCCGAAGCGGCAATGGCAACACCATAGAAACCCGCCAATTCGTAAGCCGACCAGATCGCGCCAGAGAACAGCACGATGGGCATCCAGGTGGACATCATGCCCGTAGCCAAACCAGCGATCACGTTGGTGGCGTGCCCGGTGCCCGATTGACGAACAATGTCCATCACCGGTTTTTTGCCCAAGCCCGTATAGTATTCAGTAATGGCAGAAATCAGTGCGCCTACGATGAGGCCCACCATGGTAGCGTTGAAAACGTTGGTGCTGCTGATGCTCTGTGCGGTTTGTCCAAAGAACTTCATGGTCATCGTTTCAGGCAACATCCATTTGATGACCGGAAAACAAACCACTGCGGTGAGGATGATGCTCACCCAGTTGCCCCGGTTAAGCGCGCGCTGCACTGTATCGGAAGTAGCATCTGCACCGTCCCGCACCCG
>JACMMM010000532.1 GCA_014379065.1 Saprospiraceae bacterium | reverse complement strand
CCCCCGCACAACTCACTTTGCGTTTAGCCACCCGAGATAGCGACGAAAGACCTGATTACTGCATGAGAAAATTGCTATTTTTGTAAAAAAATAGAACGCAGTATGACGGCAAGAGCAGCCAACGGCAAATCAAAGTACGTCTCATGGCCCGAATTTCAAAAACACTACCTCCATCGTGAGGACGGTTACAAATATGAATGGCTCAATGGCGAGGTCGCCAAATTTAAGGGTGTAGATTACACTCAATTTTACATTGCTTGTAACTTGTGGAACCTGTTTGAACAATTACTCGCAATTGGCCAAGCAAGCGGCATTCTGATGTCAGGAGGAGATATTTTTTTTGGTCAGAACCACCGTCGCCCCGACCTTGCATATTTGACCGACGAGCAAATTGCCCGCACCGCCTACGGCGAAAACCAGGTGCCGCAATTCGTCATTGAAGTCATTTCGAGCAATGATCAATTGAACGCGGTAGCAGACAAAATGGGCAACTACCGCAGTGCAGGTGTACAAGTCGTGTGGCTTATTTTGCCCAACCGTCGTGAAGTGCAAGTTTTTTCGGGGGAAAAACTCAACCGCATGGCCGTATGTTCTGAAGATGATCTTTGCTCTGCCGCACCTGCCTTGCCAGCTTTTGAAATGACGGCAAATGAGATTTTTAGAAAGCCGCCCAAGCCGGAGTGAGTGAATTGGGATTTGGATATTGAAGTGATATTTTAACCCCGTCGGCTTTTCTGTGAAAGCCAACGGGGTTTTCTTTGCCCTCAACTGTCCGATTCCGAACACTTGCGTTCGCCATTGAACAAATGACAAATGACGAATAATGCATGAAGAAGCTGATTGTCAACACTTTAGCAATTTGGCACGGGGTTGTATTTACCATTCATCGTTCATCATTTATCATTCCTTATGGATCGTCCAATCAAGAAAAAAGTATTCACCTTCCAGCGCATCGCCATCGGCCTGTTCACGGTTGGTTTTTTGATTTTTGCTGTGCGCACCGTGCTCATTGGCAGCCAGAGCAGCCTCAACGTGAACCGCGAAAAAATCACGGTCTCAAAAGTCGAACGTGGTGTTTTCGATGAATTCATCGTGGTTACGGGCGTGGTGCAGCCTTTGAAAACCTACCAACTCGACGCCATCGAAGGCGGCTATGTGTCGCAAAAACTCCTCGACGGGGGTGCGAGCGTAAAAAAAGGCGACCTGATCTTAAAACTCGAAAACCAGCGGCTGACGATGGATTTCGTGAACCGCGAAACCGAGATGTACCGCCTGATCAACGAGTTGGAGAACACACGCCTCGGCCTTCGCCAGGACAAGTTTGCCTTGCGCAAAACGCTCTCCGAACTCGATTTTCAAATACAGCAAGCCAAAGCAGACTACGATCGCAGTTCCAAACTCTTTGCCGACAAAATCATCAGCCAACAAGAGTTTGAGCGAGTAAAAATCACCTACGAGCGGCTCACTGGGCAGCGCGAAATCGAAATCGAAAACCAAAAATTTCAGGAAGAAAACAGCATCACCCAGATCAAACAACTCGAAGGAACGCTCGACCGCACCAGACTCAACCTCAGGATGATGAAGGAAAATTTGGCGAACCTGGCGGTCAAAGCCCCCGTTTCCGGCTTGCTTTCACGGGTGGACGTTGAGATTGGCGCGAGCATCACCGCCGGACAAAACATCGGCCAAATTGACGACCTCAACGGATTCAAAATGCGCGTGGAAGTGGATGAGCACTATATTTCGCGGATTTTCCCGGGACTGGAAGGTTCGTTCGAGTTCAACGGCACCACCATCAAACTGGTCGTTTCCAAGGTTTATCCCGAAGTGCGCGGCGGGCGTTTTGACGTGGATATGGTGTTTGAGAAAATCCCCGACGGCATCCGGCGCGGCCAGTCTGTTCCCGTGCGGCTACAACTGGGCAAACCCGCCGAAGCAACCCTGATTGCTACCGGCGGTTTTTTCAGCGACACTGGTGGCAACTGGGTGTACGTGATCAGCCAAGGCGGCGCAAAAGCAACTAAACGCAACATCTCACTCGGGCGAAAAAACCCGCAGTTTTTTGAGGTGCTGAGCGGGTTGGAGCCGGGTGAAGAGGTCATCACTTCTTCCTATGAAAATTTCGGCGATAAAGATGTGTTGAATCTGCAGTAGCATCGAACTTCCCGAAAGTTTTGAACTTTCGGGAAGTTACCATCCCTAGGCACCCAATCGAATCAATCATTCCAATCGAACAATCGAATCAATTAAATCATGATAAAGACGGTTAATCTGCACAAGCTTTTCACCACCGATGAGGTGGAAACCACCGCCCTCAACGGCGTAAGCATCGAAATCCAGCCCGGCGAATTTGTGGCCATGATGGGCCCATCCGGTTGCGGAAAATCCACGCTCCTCAACATTCTTGGGCTGCTCGACAACCCAAGCGAGGGCGAGTACCATTTCTTCGGCACCGAAGTGGCAAAAATGAGCGAGCGCAATCGAGCCAACCTGCGCAAAGGCAACATCGGCTTTGTGTTCCAGTCATTCAACCTGATTGACGAACTGACGGTGTACGAAAACGTCGAATTGCCCCTGCTCTACCTTAAAACGCCCGCCACCGAGCGCAAAAAGAAAGTGGAGGCACAACTGGAACGCATGAACATCATGCACCGCCGCAACCACTTTCCGCAGCAACTATCGGGCGGTCAGCAACAACGCGTCGCCATTGCACGGGCGGTGGTAGCCGAACCCAAGGTCATTCTCGCCGACGAGCCCACAGGTAACCTCGACTCCACCAATGGCCTGGAAGTGATGAACCTGCTCACGCAACTCAACCAGGGCGGCACCACCATCGTGATGGTGACGCACTCGCCCCACGATGCGGGTTTTGCGCACCGGGTTATCAACCTGTTTGATGGACGCGTGGTGACGGAGAATTTTCATGTTTGACCGTTGACTGTTGACTATTGACCGTTGACCGTTGACTGTTGACCGTTGACTATTGACCGTTGGATATTAACCCTCAATTATAACCTAGCGCCCAAAAAGTCAACGGTCAATATTCAACGGTCAATAGTCAACAACACACAAACTACAAAAGCAGCCAATCTACCCGTTGGCCAATCTGTCTAACCTCCTGTTGTTCAGCCGTTTTTATCCAAACAAAACCAGCGGGT
This sequence comes from Saprospiraceae bacterium, assembly GCA_014379065.1. Classification (GTDB taxonomy): domain Bacteria; phylum Bacteroidota; class Bacteroidia; order Chitinophagales; family Saprospiraceae; genus M3007. The sequence goes on along the minus strand of JACMMM010000532.1, from coordinate 9,825 downwards.
CTGGGAGGCTGCTTTTTTGGTTATATGGATATTTGTTGATTTGGTTATTTGGGGTGCCAAAGTTTGATATTCCTTTTCCCAAAAAGCAAAGAAAAAATACCAAGCTTTGGAACCCCAAATAACCAAATCAACAAATATCCAAATCAACAACCACTCATGATAGAATTAAAAAACATCGAACGCTATTACCCCACCGGCTCGCTCAAGACTTATGTGTTGCGCTATGTGAACGCACATATTGCCGAGGGCGAATTCGTGAGCATCATGGGGCCCAGCGGCTCCGGCAAAAGCACCCTGCTTCACATCCTCGGTATGCTCGATGAGCCAACGGATGGGGAGTTTTGGTTCTTGGGAGAAGGGGTACACAAGTTCAACGAGCGCCGCCGCACGGAGATGTACCGCGAGTACATCGGCTTTGTGTTTCAAGCCTACCACCTCATTGACGATCTGACGGTGTACGAAAACCTGGAGACGCCCCTGCTCTACAAAAAAGTCCCTTCCACCGAACGCAAAAGCCGTATCGCCGACCTGCTCGACCGCTTCAATATGGTGGCGAAAAAGGACTTGTTCCCTAGCCAACTTTCTGGTGGACAACAGCAACTTGTGGGCGTGGCCCGGGCCTTGATCGGACGACCTAAACTGATATTGGCCGACGAACCCACAGGAAATTTGCAAAGCCCGCAAGCCAAAGAAATCATGGAAGTTTTCAAAACCCTCAACCGGGAAGATGGGGTGACCATCGTGCAAGTGACACATTCTGAGGATAATGCGAAGTACGGCAACCGTATCCTGCACCTGAAAGACGGGCGCGTTGAAAATGAAGAATTGGTGAAGCATTGACATTGCCGGGGCAACAACTATTAAGCTACAAAAACAAAAACATCATGCTAAGCAGCTATCTCACCCTTGCCCTACGAAACCTGCTCAAAAATCGCCTCTTTTCCGCCATCAACATCTTTGGGCTTGCCTTAAGCATGTCGCTCGGGCTGTTTATTTTGCTGTTGATTCGGGATGCCTATCGCTACGATACATTTCACCCCGACTGCGAGCGGGTCTATCGGATCAACACGGAAGCGATTCGCAAAAATGGCGGTTCTGAGTCCTACGCTTCTTCCCCATTTCCTGTGGGGGCAGCTTTGTCTCAGGGCTTCTCGCAAGTGGAGGAAAGCGTCCGGTTGGTGCGGCATTTGAACGGCGAGACTTCGGGGGGTGGGAAAATCCTGTCTGTAGCAGGGATGTTTGCAGAGCCGTCCTTCTTCAAAATATTTGGTTTTTCGATGCTGGATGGCAATGCGGCAACAGCACTCAACGAGCCGTTTTCCATTGTTTTGACAGAAAAAAGTGCTGGCAAATTTTTCCCACACGAAAGCGCTGTTGGCAAAACATTGGAAATCAATGGCTACGGCGCATTCAAGGTGACCGGTGTCATGGCGGCTTTTCCCGGAAAAACTCACCTTGAGTTTGAAGTGATTGCCTCTGCCGCAAGCATTCCTGCACTCGAAAAATCAGAAGCCTTGCCCAAATTGTCCGAGGACTGGAATGATTACTACGGCACCTACACCTATATCCGCCTACGCTCTGGCGGCTCTGCGCAGCAAACCGAGGCCGCTTTAGCCGCCATTTCAAAGACCGAATACGCCAACAGAACGCTTGAAACCCGAGACGCAGGCTATCGTTTTTACCTTCAGCCGCTTGACAAAATAACGCCCGGCCCGATGCTCGGCAACTCCATGGGAAGAGGCTTGCCGGCCATGCTATTGTGGTTCTTGTCGGCCTTGGGTGCAGTTGTCATGCTTTCTGCTTGTTTCAACTACACCAATTTGACCTTGGCACGATCCCTTGTACGAGCGCGCGAAATCGGCGTGCGGAAGGTCATCGGCGCATCACGGTGGCAAGTAGCCGGACAGTTGCTCGGCGAGGGCGTAGTGACCGCAATGTTATCGCTGGGCATCGGATGGCTGCTGATGAAACTGGTACAGCCCGCTTTCAACAGCCTTTCTTTTACACAATTCATGGATGTTTCCGTAAAAGAAGACGGCATGACCATACTTTGGTTTGTAGGTTTTGCCCTAGCCGTAGGCCTGATCGCGGGTGCTTTGCCTGCCTTGGCGATGTCAAAAATCAGTCCCTCATCGGTGTTGCGCAAGTTGGAAGGCATTCGGCTTTTTAAGCGTGTGGGGCTGCGGAAAACCTTGTTGGTCACCCAATTTACGGTCTCATTGGTGTTCATCATCATGGTAACGGTCATTTCCAAACAAATCGGCCATGTGATGAACATGGATTATGGCTTCAACACCGCGCAGATCCTGAATGTGCAATTGCAGGGCCAATCGCCCGATAAAATCATCCCCATACTATCTGTCGTGCCGGGCGTGGAGCGGATCTCAGCCGCCTCGCACAATATGGGCACTTATCAGGATTGGTCTGACGATGTGCGGGTTTCGCCAGAGGCCGAGCCCGAGATTGTTCGCGACTATTTCGTAGACAGAAATTTTGCGGAAAACATGTCATTGACCTTTGTTGCCGGAGAGAATTTCCCCGCAAATGCAGTAAAAGGCCGCGAGTCTTTTTTAGTGGTGAATGAAAAATTTGTGGAAAGATTCAAACTTGGTTCGCCCGCAGAAGCCATTGGCAAACAAGTGCTCATCGGCGATTCCACCCGCTTGACACTAACGGGCGTGGTCAAAGATTTCCTGTTCAAACCAGCCTCCTACGCCTTAGAACCGATGATGCTCCGCAACAATCCGGCTCAATGGCATCTGCTCAATGTAAAAATTGCTGCGGGCGACCCCACCGCCACCATCGTTGCCCTCCAACGCGCTTGGTCGCAGGCCGTGCCCGAGCGACCCATGGAATCGGAATTTTATGACCAGACCATTCAGGCGGGTTACGCAGACATGAAAGACATCCTCGCCATTATTGCCGTTTTTGGACTGCTTGGCATTGTGATTGCCACGCTTGGCTTGCTTGGCATGGCCACTTACACGGTCGAAACCCGGGCCAAGGAAGTGAGTCTTCGAAAAGTCATGGGCGCCTCCGTTTCGGATTTGGTCTTGTTGCTTTCCCGAAAATTTTTGGTTTTGCTGGCCGTTGCAGCGGTTATAGCGGTTCCCATTGGCTGGTTTTTGGGGAGTATGTTTCTAGACCAATTTGCTTATCACATTTCACTTGGCATTGGGGTGTTGCTGCCCGGGATTTTGTTGCTGTTTGCCATCGGCGGCTTGACGATTGGCTCGCAGACCATGCGGGCGGCTTTGGCGAACCCGATTAAGTCGCTTCGATCTGAATAACCCATTCCTATTCATCCAAACGGCAACCAGTCATGTATCAAAATTATCTGCGTTTTGCCCTGCGAAACCTCTGGCTACAGAAAAATCAGACCGCCATTTTGGTCTCGGGGCTTGCCCTTGGCCTGGCCACCTGCTTTTTCATTTCGCTGTGGGTAATGAGTGAATTATCTTATGATTCATTCCACGAACGCAGTCAGCGGATCTATCGGATAACAGAAAAGGTATGGACCGACGGTTCGGGTGAATACTGTGCCAGCGCACCCATCGCCTTGGGACCTACGCTGCTCCGGGAATTGCCACATCTCCTTGAAAACCAAACCCGATTGATGCAGCTCAGGTCATCGTCCTACACGCTGGAAAATGGGGCAGAACGCCGCTTCAACGAAGCAAAACTCTATTTTGCCGAGCCGGGCGTGTTCAACATGTTCAGTTTCAAACTGAAAACGGGCGACCCTATTACCTGCCTGCAACAGCCCAATTGTGTTGTCTTGACCGAATCCGCTTCCAAAAAATATTTCGGCAGCGCCGACCCTATGGGCAAGATCCTGCGCTTTGAGGGCAATAAGGACTTGACAGTGACCGGTTTGGCCGCTGAGACGCCCGTAGAATCGCACCTGCATTTTGACGTGTTGGTTTCTTTTTCAACACTCGACAACATGCTGACGGACCGCCAGAAAAACGGGTTTTACTGGAATCCTGCCTGGACGTATGTATTGTTGAAAGACAATGTTCCACCCTCCCAATTAGAAGCTGCCCTGCCGGGCATTGTTCAAAAGTTTTTCCCGGAAACGATCCGCAACGGCACTACCCTACCCATCCAGGCCCTGTGCGATATCCATTTGCACTCGACGGGCTTGGTAGGTGAATTTGAACCCAACGGCAACCAGGCTTACGTCCGCGTATTTGCGACAGTGGCCATTTTTGTATTGCTTATCGCCATCATCAATTTTATCAATCTCTGCACCGCACAATCCATCCGTCGGATGAAAGAGATCGGCTTGCGAAAAACGCTGGGCGCTGGCCGTACTTCCCTGATCGTACAAATGCTGGGAGAGGCCCTGTTGACCAGTTTTTTTGCTGGCTTGGTGGCCGTGGTTTTGATGGCCATCGCTTTGCCCTTTTTTAACGATCTGACCAGCAAATCCTTTGCGCTACACCACTTCTGGCAGTATGGCGGATGGTTTTTGACAGGCACCATGCTCACCGGGCTTTTGGCGGGGGCCTATCCGGCATTTTATCTCAGTGGTTTCCGCCCGGCGATGGCGGTGAAAGGGGGGAGGGGGGGCGGTTTCCGGTCGCGCACCCAACAAGCGTTGGTAGTGGTACAATTTGCCATTTCCGTGGCGCTCATCATAGCAACCCTCGTGGCCAGCAGACAGTTCAAATACTTGCGGGAAGCCAGGCTGGGCTTCGACCGATCAGGTGTATTGATCTTGCCTGTATCGCGCTGCGCCCTTGCGACCATCGATAAGTTTGACGATTTTCGGCGGCAACTGCTTCAGAATCCTTTGATCCAAAACGTGACCGCGCTGGAAGAACCGCTCGGTATACGCTTCAACACAGGGACCTATAATCCGGAAGGGATTGACGCGGAGAAACAATTTGCCCGCCTTTATGTGCGCGATGGTTTTTTGGAAACCTTCGGGATCGAATTGGCATCTGGCCGCTCGTTTTCTGAAAACCGTTTGGCCGACTCCAGCAGTGTCATTATCAACGAGGCCATGGTGCGGCACCTGGGTTGGGGAACGGCAGAAAATGCCTTGCAAAAACGCCTGAACAAACAACGCGTGGTGGGCGTGGCAAAAGACTTCCACTTCGCCTCGCTGCACACGGCCATCGAACCACTGGTGTTGCATGTTCCGTTCAACAACTGGCAAAACGGATTTTTTGTGCAATACATGGCAGTCCGGGTGGCGCAAAAAGATATGCCTTCGGCCATTCAGTTTTTGCAAAAGACTTGGGAGCAGCAAGTGCCCGACCGAGCCTTTGAATACAGTTTTTTGGACGATAACCACGCCAAACTGTACCAATCGGAGGCTCGTCTGGGCCAAGTCGCGCTGATTTTCAATGTATTGAGCCTGCTGATTGCATGTATGGGACTGGTTGGTTTGGCTACCTATCTTCTTGGACAACGCACCAAGGAAATCGGCGTACGCAAGGTGTTGGGCGCCTCGGTAGCGAGCATCACCCGTCTTTTGGCAAGCGACTTCTTGAAGCTTGTGTTGATCGCCATTTTTATAGCCTCTCCGGTCGCCTACTATTTCATGCAACGTTGGCTGGCAGATTTTGCCTATCGTATTGATATTCAGTGGTGGATGTTTGTAGTGGCGGCTTTAGCCGCTGTTTTTGTGGCGATCTTGACAGTTGGCATTCAGAGTATCCGGGCGGCACTGGCCAATCCTGTTGAGTCGCTGCGAAGTGAGTGAAGGAAACAGGAAATCCCTACGGGATAATAGCGCTCATCACCTTTAAATGATTAAGACTTATGACTATCATCAAATCTGTTGCTGCAACAATTCTATTCATTCTAATCGCTTTTGCCAACTCTTTAATAGCTCAAAGCCTTCCAGTTGGCTATATGCAAATAGCGGATATTTTCAAGAAAAACGCCCAGCCGGATAGTGCTCTGGTTTATTATGAAAAAGCCTCCGTGGAATTCGAAAAGCTTAGTGACTATGAGCAGTTAGCCAATGTGTACAACCAAATGGGCATCATCCTGACAAGACAAGATAAGTACGAACCCGCCAAAAATTATCTGGAAAAAGCCTTGCAAATTGGCCAGACTTCGCTCGATTCCAACAACCTGACTATTGCCGTGACTTATATTAGTTTAGGCGTGGTCTATGCCGCTGAAGAAAAGTATGAACAGTCCTTAATATTTCACCATCAGGCGCTTGCAATCCGTCTGTTGAAATTGGGAGAATACCATGCCGATGTGGCAACGAGCTATGGTAATATAGGGAACGTCTATTTCAGAAGCATGGATTACGACAAGGCCATTGAAACGCACTTAAAAGCAAGGAACATACGAGCGAAAATATTTGGGGAAAATAGCGTAGAAATCATTGAATCCTATAAGGGTTTAGGTAATGCGCATAGAGAAAAACGAGATTATAAGACCGCATTGGATTATTTTGACAAAGCCTTGCAAAACAAAATTATTCAACGAGGATTGGGGCATAAAGATTTGGCTAAGTTTTACAAGAACGTCAGCGATGTCTATTATTTAATGGAGGATAAAGCTCATGGAGATTTGTATAAATCCAAATCTGAGAATTAGATGCCACGACTACTTGTTCAATCATAATAAAAAATTTAACGGCCAAAATTAGTCAAATTTGGCTGTTACAACAGCCAAATTAATACAAAAAAAGATGCTATCCAGTTACCTCACCCTCGCCTTCCGCAACCTGCGCCGCAACGGCAGTTACTTGCTCATCAACGTGCTCGGGTTAGGCATTGCACTCGCGTTCTGTATCCTGTCGTACACGCAGGTGCGGTTCGCCTACAGTTTCGACCAATGGCACCCGGCGGCGGAGCGCATTTTCCGGGTAGAAACCTTCAAAACTTCCAACCATCTCTTGCACGGCACCTGTCCGGCATCGCTGACAGAAGTGGCTGCAAGAGAAATTCCTGGTCTGGAAGCTGCTACCCGGATTGATTCGCGCGGGGTTGTGGTAAAACTGGGCGAAAACGTCTTCAACCAACAAGTGCATTTCGTGGACGAGAACTTTCTCGACCTGTTCCAATTTCCCCTATTACAAGGTCAAGCCCGGCTTTCCGACCGCGATGCCCTGCTCATCAGCGAAGACATGGCGCACAAATTTTTTGGCGGTGAAAGCCCGGTCGGCAAAACGCTTACACTATACGCCGATCTGGAAGCCCAGCGTAAAACCATGACTGTCAGCGGTGTTTTCAAAAACACGCCCAAAAACTCGAGTTTGCAATTCCAATTCCTGACGCATTTGGAAAACCAGTTGGAAGGCGACAAACCCATCCGCTACGATTCCTGGAAATGGTTTGTAGATGCCGGTTTCTTGAAACTCTCCAATCCTGCCGATGCACCCGCAGTAGAAGCTGCGCTCCAACAATACATCGCTCCCCAAAACGCCGCGAACCAAAACTGGCAAGCCGAGCGCTACCGCCTCGAAGCCTTACCCGCAATGGCCATGAACGCCCGTGATGTCCGTTGGAACAACCTTTCGAACGGCATCCCGCCCTCAGCCGTCTGGGGGAATATCACCGTTGCCCTAATGCTCTTGCTGACCGCCTGCCTGAACTTTGCCAACACCACCATTTCCATCGGCAACCGCCGTTTGCGCGAAATGGGCGTCAGAAAAGTAATGGGTGGTACCCAACGGCAACTGATGTTCCAATTGCTGTCTGAAGCCGGGCTGGTATGTGTCACCGCTTTGGCTTTGGGCATGATCGTGGTGAAACCCATGACCGAATGGTACAACGCCACCTGGAAGCATATAGACTTACACGTCAGTTACTTGGATAACCCGCCTTTGTTGTATTTTCTGGCGGGTGTGACCTTGTTCACGACCTTGCTGGCAGGAGCCTATCCGGCCTTCTACATCAGCGGCTTCAACCCCTCCAAGATTTTTAGGGGAGCTTTCAAATTCGGCGGTGCTAGTTTTTTTTCCCGCTTGATGATGGGCGCTCAGGTGGCGATTTCGCTCGCTGCCGTAGTGGTGGGTTTTAGTTTTGCCCGCAACGCACAGGTGCAACGGGAGGCCGACCTCGGCTATGCAGGCGATGGCATCCTCGGTGTGGAAACTCAGGATTTGGCTTTGCTCAACACCTTCAATGCGGCCATACGTCAAAACCCCAAAGTGCTCGAAACCGCCCGGACGCGCCACCACGCCGGATTCAATTTCCGGCAAACAGAATTCTCGTGGCAGGGACAAAAGCAAGAATCGCTGTGGTTTGAAGTGGGCAAGGATTATATGCCTTTGATGGGCATGACGCTCGTAGCGGGGGAAGGGTTTTCAGCGGTCAACGAGGCGGTAGGTTCTGAGATGGAAGTGCTGGTCAACGAGATGTTTGTCCGGGAAATCGGCGGCAACGCCCCTGTGATCGGGCAGATGCTGAAGTTCGACACAGTTTCTTACCGCATCGCCGGGGTGGTCAAAGACTTTATGACCGATTCGCCCTTCGATCCCAAGTCGCCCGTGGTGGTACACTGCGCTCCAGAAAGCAAATTCACCTACTGCATTGTAAAAACCAAGCCCGAAGACCTCGCAGCCGTCCATGCTGATATGGAAACGACTTGGAAGGCTTTGTTCCCGTACAAACCATTTACCGGTTTCTATCAAAGCGAGGTCATGGCGGAGGCGCTCGAAGTGTCGGACAACATTGCCATGACGATGCTCATTTTTGCGTTCGTCATCCTGTTGTTGACGGTCAGCGGGCTGTTTTCAATTGTTTCGCTCAATGCGCTCAAACAATTCAAAAGCCTGGCTTTGCGGCGTGTTTTGGGTGCGAAATCAGGCGAAATCGCCTTTCAATTGAATCGGAATTACCTGATGGTAATCTTCGGCGCCATCCTCGTTGGGTGCTGGGGCGGACGCTTTATGGCACTCGCCATGATGAACAGCATTTATAAAATTCATGCCGGGGTACAGGGGCAATCGCTCACCATGGGGGTGCTTACCGTATTGCTGGCCATGTTGGCCACGGTGGGCGTGAAACTGCGGCAAATTTTGCGGGCAAATCTGGGGGACGCTTTGAAAGCGGAGTGAGTGGATCAATTGTTAAAAAATATTGCAAATCTAAAGTTCAACTTTTAATCTGCAAAAACTACTTATTAAAACACCATGTTATTAAACAATCTCAAACTCGCCCTGCGCAACTTGCGCAATCAAAAAAGTTTTGCGGTGCTCAACATCTTGGGTCTGGCAGTCGGCATTGCTGCCGTCTTGCTGATTTTCCGCATTGTCCACTATGAATTGAGTTTCAACAAAAACTTCCAAAACTACGAGCGCATCGTGCGTATCGTGACCAAAGATGTTGGCCTCGACGGGGAGGAAAGTTATACGCGTGGGATGCCGTTGCCGTCCATGTCAGTGGTAAAAAGTACCGTGCCGCAATTTGCGGCAACCAGTAAGATCAAAGAGTATTGGCCGACGGTATTGGTGCCCAATCCAACGGGCGGGCCAGCCCTTAAAAAATTCAACATGGGGCAAGACAAAATTTCCTTTTTTGTAGAGCCTGAATTTTTTCAAATTTTTGATTTTCAATGGTTGGCGGGCGAAAAAAACAGCGCACTCAAGGAGCCAAACACGCTCGTTCTGACTCGAAAGATGGCAGAAATGTGTTTTGGCAACTGGGAGAATGCCCTGGGCCAAACCTTATTGATTGAGAACGACCCCATGACCGTTCAGGGCGTGGTGGCCGACGCACCCGTGAATTGCGACTTACCTCTCAGCCTGGTCGTGTCGTATTCGACCATTCTGGGCAACAAAGAAAAATATGAATACCACGAAGACTGGGGCAGCACAAGTTCTAATGACCAGATGTTTGGCCTTTT